>JAPLPI010000135.1 GCA_026400305.1 Alphaproteobacteria bacterium
AGTATGTCGATGTCGGCGTCCCGGATTTTCTGCGCAGCCTCGCCATCGCTGAGGTCGCCGATATCGATCCATTCGTCAAAGGCGCTTTTCAGCCGCATGCGCATGGCATTGGTGTCGGCGCTACCATTGTCCACGGCGATAACCTCGAATTTTTTGCGGTCATGGCGCTCATAAAGGCCTGCCATCAGGATGGCGGTGGCCTGTTCGCGGAATTCGCCGGATAGATATCCGAGGCGGATCTTGCCGCCCGCCTTGCGCGCGAAGGCGGGGGCCGCGTCGGCCGCGGGCGGATGCATGGTGGCGGCGAAAATGCGCGCGCAGGTCTGGCTGTCGGCGGGGCTTTCCGACAGCGCCTGGAACATGAAGGGCCGCGCCACGGGCAACCCGGCGCGCACGCCTTCGATCAGGTGCGCTTTTTCTGCCGTGAAATCGCTCCAGTCCGCCACCTGCATCTTTAGGTGCAGCGCGCCGCCCTCAAGAAACGGCATGTCCGGCGCAAGCTGTAGCGCCCGCTTCAGGTCGGCGATGGCCGGCGCATAATCCACATTGGTTTCCCAGCGCGCATGGCTCCAGCGCGTATAGCCGCGATTGTTCAGCGCCTCGACATGATTGGGGTTCAGCGCCAGGACTTTGTCATAGGCCTCCATCGCTTCCATGGCGCGGCCGCGATCACCCAGGATGGCGCCCCGCCGGAACTGCGCCTGGACGTCGCGGGGATTGAACCGCAACGCCTGTTCGTAGCTGGCCAGCGCGTCATCGATGCGAAACAGCGATTGCAGCGCGTTGCCGCGGTTGGTCAAGGTATCGGCATCGGGCGCGATGGCCAGCGCCCGGTCGTAATGTGCCAGCGATTCGGCGAAGCGCCCCATCAGGTTCAGGATATTGCCGGCATTGACCAGGACGCCAGCATGGCGGGGATTGAGCGCCAGCGCCGACTGCGTCGTTGTCAGCGCTTCCTCGAGCCGGCCCTGTTGCACCTGAAGGACGCCCAGCATCTGCCGCGCCGCCAGCATGCGCGCGTCCACCGCCAGCACCTGACGGTAGAGTTTCTCGGCTTCGAGCAACTGTCCGCGCTGGTGAAGAACAAGGCCCTGGTTGTAAACGTCCTGCAATCGCTTTCCTTCGCTTGCACCTTGCGGCGTTAGGCTTAAAATCGGTCTTCATGCAGCTTCCCGCCGACATTACCGTGGTGATGACATCGTGCAACCGCCACGATCTGCTGGCGCGCACCCTTGAGAGTTTTCGTGCGCACGAAACAGAAGGCCGGGTGGCGCGAATCCTGGTGGGCGAGGACGGCGATTCCGATCCCGGCGAGGTCTGCCGCCGATTTGGTGCGGAATATTTTCGCACCGGCGAACGGGTAGGCCAGATCAAGCTGATCGACCGGCTCTATTCCATGGTGGAAACGCCCTATATTTTCCACCTGGAAGATGACTGGCTGTTCGACCGGTCCGGCTTCATGGAAAAAAGCCGCGCCCTGCTGGAGGCCGACCCCAAGACCCTGCTGGTATGGCTCAGGGCCTGGAATTACACGTTCGAACACCCCGTAGGTCTTGCAGCCCCCGACCGCAGTTGGGGCCAGATGGCTTTTGATTTCTGCGGCTTCTGGCACGGCTTCACATTCACCCCGTCGCTGCGGCGACTCAGCGATTACCGGCTTTTGTCGGGCGGTGGCTTCCAGAATTTGCCGCGCACGATATTCGTGAAAGCCTACAAGCCGGCCGCGGCGCTGC
>JAPLPI010000248.1 GCA_026400305.1 Alphaproteobacteria bacterium
GCCTTCGCCCGACGGCGCCACCATGTCGGCGCCGTCTGCCGTGGCGCCATAGCCCACCAGTTCGGCGTGGATGCGCGCGCCGCGCGCCTTGGCATGTTCCAGCTCTTCCAGCACCAGGATACCGCCGCCGCCGGAGATGACGAAGCCATCGCGGGCGATATCATAGGCGCGCGAGGCGCTTTCGGGCGAGGCATTGTACTTGGATGACATGGCGCCCATGGCGTCAAATAGTTCGGACAGAGTCCAATCCAGCTCCTCGCCGCCGCCGGCGAACATCATATCCTGCTTGCCCCACTGGATCAGCTCGAAGGCGTTGCCGATGCAGTTGGCCGATGTCGAGCAGGCCGAGGAGATGGAATAATTGTAGCCCTTGGTCTTGAACCAGGTGGAGAGATTGGCGCTGACGGTCGAGGACATCGCTTTGGGCACCGCAAAAGGCCCGACCCGCTTGGGCGAATTGTTCTGGCGGGTAATGTCGGCGGCCTGCACGATGGCTTTCGTGCTGGGACCACCCGAGCCGACGATCAATCCGGTGCGCGGATTGGAAATGTCTTTTTCTTCCAGCCCCGCATCGGCGATGGCCTGGTTCATCGCCACCCAGCAATAGCCGGCGCCGTCGCCCTGGAAGCGCCGCGCGCGGCGGTCCACCACTTCATCCAGGTTTATCTTCAGCGAGCCATGCACCTGGGAGCGAAAGCCCAGGCGGATATAATCTTCCGCCGCGACGATGCCCGAACGCGCATTGCGCAGGCTGTCGGTGACTTCGTCGGCATTGTTGCCGATGGAAGAAACAATACCGAGGCCGGTAACGACCACTCTTCTCATGCGATCCTCGAAAAACTCAGGCGGAGGCGGGGGGCGACTGGGCGGCAAGGGCGGCAGCCGCGTCGGTGATCAGACCAACACGCAGGCCCTTGGCTTCATAGATGACCTTGCCGTCCACCTTCATGATGCCGTCGGCGATGCCCAGCACTAGCTTGCGCATGATCACGCGCTTCAGGTTGACGATGTACGTGATCTTCTTGGCGGTGGGCAGCACCATGCCGGTGAACTTCACCTCGTCCACGCCCAGCGCGCGGCCGCGGCCCATGCCGCCCATCCAGCCCAGGAAGAAGCCAACCATCTGCCACAGGGCATCCAAGCCCAGGCAGCCGGGCATCACCGGATCGCCTTCGAAATGGCACTTGAAGAACCAGAGGTCCGGTTTGATGTCGAACTCGGCAATCATCTGGCCCTTGCCGTCCTCACCGCCGTCGGCGGTGATGGAGGTGATGCGGTCGAACATCAGCATGGGAGGCAATGGAAGCTGGGGATTACCCGGCCCGAACAGCTCGCCACGGGCACAGGCCAACAGGCCCTGAAGGTCATAACTGGATGGGCGCGGCTTCTGGTCCACGGCAGGGGGCTTCCTTGAATACACTCTTGAAACTATGGCGTTTCCTTGGGGGCTCCCTACCCGAAAACAGGTGGGCGTGCTACCTCTGAAACACTATGCTTTTTAGTTAGAAATATTCTAACATATAACTTTCAATGTCTAGCAGGGTTGCCGCCCCCCCTTACAGTATTGTTACGGCAGCGCGGTACGAGGAAAACGCCCCATGGCCAAAGCTTTGCGCGAACCTAGGAACACCAGCGCCCAGGCCACCGCGCGCCTGCGCAGTGCCGGCCTACGCCCCACCCGCCAGCGGGTGGAACTGGCGGGCGTGCTGTTCCAGAGCGGTGACCGGCATGTGACGGCCGAAAGCCTGCATGACGAGGTCACCCAGACCGGCGTGAAGGTTTCGCTGGCCACCGTCTACAACACCCTGCACCAGTTCACCGAGGCGGGCCTGCTCCGCCAAGTGATCGTGGATGCGGCGCGCAGCTATTTCGACACCAACACCGTCGACCACCAGCATTTCTTTGTCAAAAAAGAAGGCCTGCTGATCGACATTCCGGGCGAAAGCATTGCGGTTTCTGGCGTTCCGGCGCCGCCGGCCGGCCTGTCCGTGGACCGCGTCGATGTCGTGGTGCGCGTCAGGCGCAATTAGCTCGCATCCTGCGAGTCATTCTCACAGTTTAGAATTATTCTAATTCGTTGACAGGCCCTGTCCGCAGGGCCAATCTCGCGCCAGAATTTTTTACCATAGGAGGCGCATATGCCCGCACTCAA
>JAPLPI010000100.1 GCA_026400305.1 Alphaproteobacteria bacterium
CGTTGGTCAGCGAGCTGGTCACCGCGCCGGTGGCGGGCGACAGGATCGTGTTGGACGCCTGAATGGTGCCGGCATTGTTGATAGCCTTGAGCGTGCCCGACTGGTCGGAGATGGCTTCCGAAACCAGGCTGAAGGGCGCGCGGGCGCTGGCGATGTTCTTGGTGGGCGAAAAGGTGTTGGTGTTCACTTGGGCGGTGATCCCGGCACCCTTGCCGATATTGATCACCGGCACGTTCGCGTTGGGGCCCACGATCACGCCGAAGGCGCTGCCCTGGCCGATTCCGCTGACGGTGGCGGTGATGGTGCCGGCGGTGGCCGAGCTGCCACTGACATTCTGGGCCTGTACGTCTAGGCGCGGCACGAAGGTGTAGGGACCGATATACAGCGCCGTGGCGGTGGTGATACCGCTGGACGTCACGGTCTGGGAATTGGTGCCGGCGACAGCCTGGATGGTGCCGGTATTCAGCAGGCCGCCCAGATTGTTGACAAGCACATTTCTGGTGGTGGTGACGCCGTTGGTCGTGGTGGCAACCGGGACCGACACGTTGTTATACGCAGTGGTATCGCAGGTGGCGGCCACGCTGCTCAGGCAGGTGAAATAGTTGGGCGAGTTGCCCTGGATGACGACCGCGGCGGTACTGAGTTCCGAATCGGTCGGCTGAGCGGTGATGGTCCCGCGGTTGATGAAAGAATAGCCGGGATTGATCGGATCAATGTCCGACGTCACCGGGCCGATTACGATCGGACCACGTGGCGCGGTCAGCGCACCGGTGATCGAGCGCGACGGATCGATCAGGAGCGTCGGGTTGGTAACACCGGACAGGACTAGGCCGGAGGAGGAAAGCAGCGCCTGGTTGACGTTGCTGGATGTGCCGGGCCCGGCATTGAGGAAGCCGCCGTCGATGCTGCCGCCGATTACGATGGCGCTGGCCGATTCCGGATTGCCACCGCGGTTGTTGAAACTCTGCGAGCCGATCAGCGAAATCGCCCCGGCATTGACAAGGCTGCCGCCCGAAGAGCTGGGGCATGTAAAGCCGGCAGGCCGGCCGGTATCGCTGGCGCAGGAATGAATGCCGCCCAGTTCGGCGACGCCGATCAGGCCGGCGCCCACGCCCGATATGCCGCCGCCGATCAGCACGTTTCCATTCACGGTGCCGTCCAGGTCAACGACGATGCTGTTGGAGGACGTGGAATTAACGCTACCATTCTGAACGATGCCGCCGCCGGCCAGCAGGATGTTGCTGGTCACCTTGGTGCCCTGCGCCAGCACGAAGGCAGCCGAACTGTCGCCCTGCAGGGTCATCGTCGATTGCTGGGTCACCGCGGAGGCGCCGGTGAGCGCGGTGGCGATCAGGTTGGTGAACGAGATGGAGCCGTAAAAGGTATTGCCGCCGGAAATGACGATACCGCGCTTGCTCGTGCCGCTGCCGCCCAGATCGATGCTGCCGGTGGAGGAAAATCCCGTGGCGGGCGCGATGATATTGCCCAGGGCCGTGTCGATAGACACGCCGAGCGCACCGTCGGTGCCGGTGTTGGCGACGAAACCGTTGTTGAGTATGAAGCTGTTATTGTTGAGGGTAACAGCTGCGACGCCGCTCTTGGTGATGCCCACACTGCCGCTGGCAACGATGGTTATATTGCCGCTGGTGATGGTATTGAGCGCGGTTGAAGTGCTGGTGCTGATCTCGGTATCGGCGCGCGCCGTGGCCAGGGCAGCAGCCAGCATGGCAGCCGCAGCGGCAGAAAGCATCAAACGGTGCTTGATCAACTCAGCCTCTTAAAAATGTCGCCGGGCGGCTGCGCCGCCAGTCTCGGCATTTTGCTCCAGGTCCGCCCGGACCTCGGCGTGCTGCGTCACCGCGCCCGCCTTGCACCGTTTACCCTTCGCCGGAGCGCCCTAGGCCGGATGGGGCCGCCCGGGATGCTCGTGGCAAGCGCCTTTGTACCCGGCTATCGTCCCGGTTCAACAGCAATTTTTGCTCCCAAGGCCTCATTCCGGGCTAAATCCGCATGTCTTAATTCGGCATTAGCGGGGTTGCTGGAAAAATCGCCCCCGTGAAAAAGCCTTAACGAACGATTTTGGCCCCATGACCAAGGCCCAGCACACCGGCTTTGCCCGTCTGACCCAGCAGGAGGTCAGCGCCGCGGCCGCGCGTCACCAGATGCTCTACTCCGGCCGGCCGCGCGGGGCGCGTACGATTTTAGCCTTTTGCGACCTTTCTGGCTTGAAACTGGCGGGCCACAATCTGGCCGATGCTGACTTTAGGGGCGCCATCCTGGAAGAAACCATTTTCGCCGGCGCCAAGCTGGATTCCAGTTCCTTCTTCGGCGCCGACCTGCGCCGTTCCAACCCGTCACGTGGAAGCCTGCGCCGGGTGATTCAAAAATTAAGCCTCCACCATCATCGCGCTTTTGGCGCGGATAAATTGCGCCAGGCGTCCCAGCGATACCTTGGCTTCGTTGCTGGCTCCGTCCATCTGGAACAGATGGCCCATGCCATCATAGATTTCCACGCTCACCGCGACATTGGAGGCCGCGGCGCGGTCGCCCAGCTTGGAGGCGTCGTCGCGCAGGATTTCATTGGCTCCAGCATGCACCATGACGGGCGGAAAACCGGTGAAGGCCGCATAAGCTGGCGAAGCATAGGCATCGCAAGGATTGGATTTTCGTAGGTAATGGCGCGCCGACAGGAACAACAGGTCCCAGTCCAGCACCGTGTCGGACTTGCGGTTGCTGAGGATGGAATAGCCCGACAATGAAAGATCGGCCCAAGGCGACAGCCCCACAATGCCGCCGGGCATTTCCAGGCCCGCATTGCGGACGGCCAGCGCCACGGCAAAGGCTAGCCCTCCGCCCGCCTCATCGCCCGCCAAGATGATGGCGGACGCCAGCACGCCCCGCACCAGCAGACCGCGATAGGCGTCGATGCCGTCACGCACGGCGGCCGGGAAGAAGGATTCCGGCGCCAGCCGGTATTGGACGGAAAAGGCTCCGATACCGCTGGCGTCCACCAGCTTTCCCACCAGCGCGCGATGGCTTTCTGGCGATCCGGCAACAAAGCCGCCGCCATGAAAATACAGGATGGTACGGCCCGACTCCTGGCGCACCGCGCCCACCCATTCGCCGGGAATCGCGCCCAGCTTGCCGGGGGAGAAATCCATCGCCTCGGGCGCGGGTCCGAACCTGGCGAACGAGGCCGCATAACGGGCGCGCACATCCTCGATACCGGACAAAGGTTTGGCTTGTGTTTGCGGCCAGAACGCCATGAAGAACCGAAGCACCTTTCAACGGCAAGATTAACAAAAAAACGGGGACCTCCATAGGGAAGCCCCCGTTTCTGATTAAGCTGAATGCTACTTAAGCAGCCTTCAAACCTTCAATAGTGGTCAAAGCCGGCGCATTGATGGTGATGCGGCGCGGCCGCTTCTCCTCGGGCACGATGCGCTCCAGGTCCAGATGCAACAGGCCATTCTCAAGGCGAGCGGCCTTGACCTCGACATGCTCGGCAAGCTGGAAGCTACGCTCAAAGGCGCGGCCGACAACGCCCTGGTGCAGAAGTTCGCCGGCAGGTTTTTCAGCCTCCTCGCACTTGCCGTTGACGGTCAGGACACGATCCTTCACGTCTACGGACAGGTCCTTTTCGGCAAAGCCGGCGACCGCCAGGGTGACGCGATAGTTGTTCTCGTCGCTGCGCTCGATATTGTAGGGCGGATAGCCCTGCTCTGACGCGGTCTCCAGAAGACCGATCAGCCGGTCAAAGCCGAGAGTGGAACGGAAAAACGGCGAATAATTGATACGCATAAGACAACGTCCTAAAAGCGTTGTGTTTTGTCCCACGGGGGGAACCGGCCCCGTGACGGCGGCCGGTACTCCGGTATTTAGGTGGGCAAAAGGGAGCTTCAAGGCCCTTTCGGGGGAAGTGAAATCGGGCTTAAGTGCCCATGGAAGCGCACGATTCAGCCAAAAAAATGATCCCCGCCGCCAGCCTGTTCGAGCCGTTGCCCATCAGGGCGGTAGGCGGGGAACTGCGCGCCGCCCGGTTCGCGGCCGCGCCCGACGTTCCGGCGCGGGGGGTCTGCGTGCTGCTGAACGGCCAGACCGAGTTCATCGAAAAATATTTCGAGGTCATCGACGAACTGCGCGGCCGCGGCTTTGCGGTGGCGACCATGGACTGGCGCGGCCAGGGCGGCTCCACCCGCATGACAGAAGATACCCGCAAGAGTTTCGTCGGCGACTTCCAGGAATATGACCAGGACCTGGACACGCTGATGCACTGGATCGTCCAGCCCATGCTGGCACACGGCGAAAAGCCGGTGGCGCTGGCCCATTCCATGGGGGCGCACAATCTGCTGCGGGCCCTGTCACGGAACCCGAACCGGTTCGCCGCCGCCGTGCTGAGCACACCCATGATCGCCATTTCGTTTCGCGGCCAGCACGAATTTCTGGTGCGGGCGGTAACGGCCTTTCAGGTGTGGCGCGGCCGGCGCGGCGACTGGGTATGGGGAATGGAAGCGCGCGATCCCCATCGCGTCAGCTTTTCGTCCCAGCTGGTGACATCCGACCCGCAGCGCTTTGAGCGCACCCAGAAGCTGCTGCGCGAGCAGCCGGACCTGCGGCTGGCGGGTGCGACCTGGAGCTGGCTGGCGGCGGCGCTGAGTTCGATGGGCTGGTTGCGCGAACCGGGGCGGCCCGAAGCCATCACCACGCCGCTCCTGGTGGTGGGAGCCGGCAAGGACCGGATCTGCCAAACACCACAGACAAAGGCTTTCGCGGCCCGTCTTCCCGCCGGCGCGTATCTGGCAATTCCGGGCGCCGAACACGAACTGATGATGGAGCGCAATGCGATCCGCGCCCAGTTCTGGGCGGCGTTTGACGGCTTCATAAAAAAGAATCGCGCCCCGGTGTGAACCGGGGCGCGATGCCTTTCACATTTGGCTGGTCGTTACTGTGCCGCCCGGCCAGCCAACTGCGCAGGCGCAGCAGCCTGGGCCAGAACAGCCGGCGCCTGCTGCACCGGAGCCGTTTCCACCGACGCCGACGAAACGATTCTGGTGCTGCTGCTGCAGGCATGCTTAGCCGAGACCGACTTTACCGGCGCAAGGGGCGCAGGCTTGGTGTCGGTCGCAGCGGCCAGCATCGGAGCCGAAGTGTCAGCGGCCGGGGTCATAGCAGCCTCAGGCTGGGCTTCAGGCGCGGGCGGCACGACCGGCGCCGGCATCGCGGCAGCCGATCACCATCGGCTTGTTGGACGAGCCCGACGCATAGGCGAACAAGCCCACGCCGGCAGCGCGGATCATCAACGCCACCGCCAGCGCGCCCACGATCTTGGGCGTGTTGTTGGGCTCACGGTCTTCGGGATTTGTGGTGTGAAAGTTGCCCAGACCGCCGCCATTGCCCTGCGGACTGTTATGCAGGGTGATCGGGCCATCGGAAGGCGAGTTAAAGTCGCACAAAGAAATGCTGCCCTCCAAAGGAATTGATTGGCTTCGGACAGACAACGAGATTTGGGCGCCCGGGTTTCGCAGTCTTGGAACAAAGGTAAATTGCGGAAAATCATGGCGTGAAATTCGATGTTTACACTGCTTTGTGACAGCTTCGTGGAAACGCTTTAGCCCTTGCCAGATAGCAGCGCCACGGTTTGATTGTGCACACGGGCGTCGCCGCAAGCCAGGGTGCGCGATCCTTCACGCCAGGGCTCGCCATCCCAGCCTGTGATGATGCCGCCGGCGCCCTCGACCAGCGGGATCATCGCAGCGACGTCCCAGCGATGCAGCGGCCCTTCGATCACCACATCCACAAATCCCATAGCCAGCATGGCAAAGATGTAGCAGTCGCCGTGATAGCGGGTCAGGCGCGCATGGGCTTTCACCCGCGCGAAGGCCGCCTGCTCGTCCGGCGACATATAGGCGGACGGATCGGTGGTGCAGAGGGCAGCATCTTTCAGCGCCTCGCATTCGCTAACATGCAAGAGCGTACGCTTTTCGCCTTCCAGCAGCACCGAACGGCCGTTCACGCCCAGAAAGCGTTCGCCCAGCACCGGCTGGTCCAGAATGCCCAGGACCGGGGTGCCGTCATGTTCCAGCGCGATCAGCGAGCCCCATTCATGCCGCCCGGTGATGAAGGCGCGCGTGCCGTCCACCGGGTCCAGCACCCAGCGCCACTTGTTGGCGGAAAGTCCGGCGGACTTTTCGCCATACTCCTCGCCCAGGATGGCATCCTGAGGACGGTCGCGCTCGATGATGGCGCGAATGGCGCGCTCGGCACCGCGGTCGGCTTCGGTCACCGGATCGAAGGCGTGGACGCCATCCTTGTGCGTCACATCGATCCGCTGGCGGAAAAAGGGACGGATGACGGCGCCCGATGCATCCGCCAGGCGGTGCGCAAAGGCGATCATCTTGTCTTCTACCTGCATGCCGATCCCCTCAGTCGATCGTAAGCTATTGCGGCTTCCAGTAGGTCATCAAAAGCCCCCCCGGCAACAATCAAGGCGCCGCCGCACACTATGGGCAGGGTGCCAAAGGCGAAATACGTGATCGCTTGCCAGACCACAAACAGGATGGCGACGTAAAGGCCCACCACGCGGCCAAACTCCAGCGGCGCTAGATTGAGGATGGTGCCATAGGCCAGGAGCACCGCGGTGCCCGCCACCAACAGGAAAAGAGGAACGGGTGTGACCGCTAGCAGCTTCGTCATGCCAGTTTTGCCGGAATGCGCCCAAGCTTGCGCAGTAGCACGGGCATGGTCAGGCCCTGGAACACGACGGAAAACACCACCACGGCAAAAGCCGTTATCTTGATTTCGTTGGCATAGGCCAGCGAAGAGGGCAGAGACAGCGCCAAAGCCAGCGCCAGGGCGCCGCGCAGGCCGCCCCACCACAGAATGTGCTGGTCCGGTATCGTGATGGCCCAGCGCGAACGCGCGAACAAAAGGCTCAGCGGATAGACGGTGAGCAAGCGCCCCAGCAGGACCAGCGCGACAGCGATCAGCGGCACCTTCATGCCGATTCCAGCGAAGGAAATATTTCCAACGGCCAGGCCTATCAGCAGGAAGATGAGTGAATTGGCGGTGAAGGCCGCGATTTCCCAAAGCTCCAGCACGAAACCGCGTTCGCGGCTGGAAAAGACATCGGTCGGGGGCTCACCGAGCACAGCCAGATTGCCCATCAGTAAACCTGCCGCCACCGTCGCCAGAACACCAGAAAAATGGAAATGCTCTGCCAGCAGGAAGGAACCATAAGCAGCCACGCTTGTCAGTGCCGCCCCGACCAGATGGTCGGGAGAGCGGCCCGCGACCAAGATGGCGCCCCCCCCGACAATCAGGCCGGTGCCCAATCCTCCGCCGACGATGGTCGCCAAAGACAGCAGCGCGGGTAAAAAACCCAGTTTCTCGCCACCAGGCGCCAGAGCCCAGGCCAGGGCCAGGGCGAAAAGCACGGCGGCAACGCCATCATTGAAAAGACTTTCGCTCTCCACCAGCAACCGCAGGCGACCGGTAAGGCCCAGGTCCTTGAACATGGCTATGACCGCCACTGGATCGGTCGCCGCGATCAGCACGCCGAACACCATCGCGGAAGCCATCGGCCAGCCCAGCAGATAGGCCATGCCACCCGCAACGACCAAAGCCGAAACAGCGACCCCCAGCGTACTCAGCACCAGAACCGGCACCAGGTCCTGCCGAAGCTGGTTCCAATGGATGCTCAGGGCCGCCTCGAACAGAAGCGGCGGCAGGAAGATCAGGTAGATAAAATCATGCGTCAGAACCAGGCCGGTCTGGACATGCGCCAACGCCAGGCCTACGCCTGCCACGACAAGACCGACCGTATAGGGAAGGCGCAGGCGCCGGGCCGCGATGGCCACGATGATCGCCACGAGTAGAAGCCCAACGGCGTTCGCCAGAATCACGTCCATTTCGCTCGAAAATATAGACGAGGAGGAGTGGCTTGGCTTCTAAAAAGACCCGTTACGGCGTCATGCCGTGAAGGATCAAGCGTCCATCGCCTGCTTCGCCCGCTTGCGCATGTTAGGCAGCAAAGCACGCTTGCGCAGCCGGATGTTCTGTGGGGTCACTTCGACCAGCTCGTCATCCTCAATATACGCCATCGCCTGCTCCAGGGTCATCGGAACAATCGGGGTCAGCTTGACCGCCTCGTCCTTGGACGTGGTGCGGATGTTGCTCAGCTGCTTGGACTTGAGCGGATTGACGTCCAAGTCATTGTCCTTGGCGTTCTGGCCGATGATCATGCCTTCATAGACCTTGGCGCCGGTGGTGATGAACAGCTTGCCGCGCTCTTCTATGTACCAAAGACCATAGGTCACCGCTTCGCCCTGCTCGGTCGAAATCAGCACGCCATTGGTGCGGCCGCCGACGCTGCCCTTGTGCGGGGCATAGTCCAGGAACATGCGGTTCATCACGCCGGTGCCGCGCGTGTCGGTGAGAAATTCGCCGTGATAGCCGATCAGACCGCGCGCGGGCGCGTGGAACACGATGCGGGTCTTGCCGGCGCCGGTGGGGCGCATGTCTGTCATCTCGCCTTTGCGCATCGAGACCTTTTCGATGACGATGCCGGTATAGGCGTCGTCGACATCGACCGTGACTTCCTCGATCGGCTCCATCTTCTCGCCGCCGATGGTCTTGAACAGCACGCGCGGACGCGAGATCGAAAGCTCGAAGCCCTCGCGGCGCATGGATTCGATCAAGACGCCCAGCTGCAGTTCGCCGCGGCCAGCAACTTCGAAATCGCCGTCGCCGGTCTCGGCCACCTTAAGCGCGACATTGCCTTCGGCTTCGCGCAGCAGGCGTTCGCGGATGACGCGGGACTGCACCTTGTCGCCTTCGCGGCCCGCATAGGGGCTGTCATTGACCGAGATGGTCATGGCCAGGGTCGGCGGATCGATCGGGTGCGAGGGGATAGGTTCGTTGACGGTCAGGTCGCACAGCGTGTCGGCGACGGTGGCGTTCTCAAGTCCGGCAATGGCGACGATGTCGCCGGCCTCGGCGCGTTCAACCGGCACGCGGGCCAGGCCCCGGAAGGCCAGCAGCTTAGTGACGCTGGTCTTCTCGATGGTCTCGCCGTCGCGGTTCAGCGCCTTGATGTTACGGTTAGCGGTTATGACACCCGATTCAATGCGGCCCGTCAGGATGCGGCCCAGGAAGTTGTCGGCCTCAAGCGTGGTGACCAGCATCTTGAAGGGATGCTCTTCGCCGGCCAGCGCCAGGGGCTTGGGCGGCGGCACATCGTCCACGATGAGCTTGAACAGGGGGTCGAGGTTCTTGCGCTCGTCTTCCAGCTCTTTGACGGCCCAGCCATTGCGGCCCGAAGCGTAAAGATAGTGAAAATTCAGCTGATCATCGTTGGCTTCCAGGGCCAAAAACAGGTCGAAGATGGATTCTAGGGTTTCCTTGGGCTGGGCGTCATGGCGGTCGATCTTGTTGATGACCACGATGGGCTTGAGGCCCAGCTTCAGCGCCTTGGACAGGACGAACTTGGTCTGGGGCATGACGCTTTCAGCCGCGTCCACCAACAGCACCACGCCGTCCACCATGGACAGGATGCGTTCGACTTCGCCGCCGAAGTCTGCATGGCCAGGTGTATCGACCGTGTTGATGCGGGTGCCGTGCCATTCCACGCTGGTACACTTGGCCAGAATGGTGATGCCGCGCTCGCGCTCCTGGTCGTTGGAGTCCATGGCGCGCTCGTCCATGTGCTGGTTCTCGCGGACCGAACCGGACTGTTTCAACAGCTGATCGACCAGCGTAGTTTTGCCGTGGTCGACGTGCGCGATGATGGCGATATTGCGGATTTCCATGAGACCAGAATCAATAAGAGGGAGCCGGATTTGCCGGGTGTATAGACGCTGGCAGTGCTGCGGAGCAACATCGCGGTTGGCGGTCCCCGCCTTGGCCGTGCCAAGATTAACCGCTTTTCCCAGAGTTTCCAGGCCCTTGCGGGGTCCGGCGGGGGCTTTTCGCCACACTATTGAGAGGGTTTTGCCTTATATACCGGGCGATAAAGGGAACAATCTAAAAGCTTCTCTGCTCAGACGGCGGACCTCAAGGACCTTCCAGCATCGGGGAACGGCCAGTCAATTCGCCGGCAAGGTGCGGCGAGGCGTGAAGTCTATACTGTAACCAATGGGCCCCCCGGCTGTCGTATTAGGAATCGGTCAATGAACGTCCAGATACCTCCCCTCAACACCCCGCCCGTGCGGGATAACGACCGGGACGATGCCCCCGCCGGACGCGGCCGCATCGCTGTGATCGGCGGCGTCGGATTGGCGCTGGCGCTGGGCGGATTCTGGTACTTCACCCATTCGAGCGCGCCCCCGCCCCGCCGCATGATGGCGGCGCCAGTGCATGTCGCGCCCGTGCAAGTCGGCAACATGTCGGTGATCGAGCGCACCATCGGCACCGTGCTGGCCAATTCCACCGTTTCCGTGAATGCCCGCATCCAGGGCCAGATGGTCAAGGCCTTCTTCAAGGAAGGCCAGATGGTGAAAGCTGGCGACGGGCTGTTCCAGATCGACCCCCGCCCCTATCAGGCGAGCTATGACAATGCACTGGCATCACTGGCCTCCGCCAAGGCCAAGGCCGACCGTTATGCGCGGCTAAAGGCGCAGAACGCCATTGCCGGCCAGACTTTAGACGACGCGCAGGCCGCTTACCTGGAA
>JAPLPI010000406.1 GCA_026400305.1 Alphaproteobacteria bacterium
TGGGTTTGCAAGGGGCGTCGCATGCGCGTGATGGCACAGGAAACTAGAGTGTCAGTTCCGATACGTCACGATAGTTACCCAATTTGCCTTTGACGAAAGTGTTGAAAGCGATGGCGTGCCGCTGCTGGCCCGACGTGTTCGGCTCGACCATGTGGGTTAAGCGCGACGAGAATAGAATGACATCGTTCTGTTTCGGAATGATCCGGTTTATCGGCGTATTGTAGATGTTACGCTTGCTGGCATCCGGCGGAAGATCGATCTGCTGATAACTGACATGCCGGGTGAAGACCATGCTCGCAGGCGGTTCGGGCAATTCACAATAATAGATTGAGCCTGAGAGTATGGAATTGGAATGCGAATGGCCGTGCATGCCCACACCGAGATTGTTGGTCAGCGACCAGGACTGGGTCACGTAAAGCTTCTGCTCGATGCACAAGACTTCGCGGGCATAAACATCCAGTATTTCCTGGATCGCGTCCTTAATGCTTTTGAGCTCTGGCTCCTCGAAAATATAAAGATTCTCCGAGATCAAATTCTCCATATTGTTGACCATTTTCAAGCTCTGGATGAATTTGATCTGCTCCGCGTTGATAACGCCAGCGATGTTTGCCCGAAAATACGGTTCAACAAAGAGCGAAAATACCTCGTGAGAAATCGCCATTGTTAGTTTCGTTCCTTAGCCTACGCCCACGACATACAGGCAATATTTCCTAGAGACGGACAGTATCAATTTCGAAAAAAGGGACAAGGTGTCCAGCGTGGTGACTGCCACCGTTGCCGTCACATACTGATACGGACGCCATTCGCGGGGATTACGATTTCGGCTCAACCTTGTAGGTGTGGGACGTGTCGACCGCCTTTAGATTGTAACTGCCCATGGCGCCGGGGGTGATGGTTATCCTGACCCCGACCTTCAGCCGGGCTCTTTCGCCGAGCGCGTTGACTTGGCGCCAGACCTGACCGTTCTGCAAGGTGGCGACAAAGGCGCCCTGGCTGTCATACAGCACTGATGCAAGGGCAGAGAGCGCCACAGGGGGCGCGCTGCCGGTTAGTATTTGCATCAAGCTCGCCCGGCGATGGGGTTGCACCGAAGGCTGGGGTTGCGAAGAAGTCGGCATTGCCTGCGGAGCGGCTTCCATGGCTGGCGACGAACCGGCTGGTGGAACAAGGCGTTGCTGAACTTCCGTTGCAGGGGGGAGCCCCAATTTCGCGCGCATCGACTGCTGTGCTCCGTAGATGCATTCTAGCCACGCGCGGTCATTCTGAAGAATTCGGCATCGCTGGGAAGCTGCATAGACGTCGTCGCGCGTATCGCCCAGCGCGGGCGGGACTAGAATTGCGCTGCCCAGCATGGCGAATACAAAAGACCGTTTCATGCCGACTCCATAGTTAATCTTACGGGTGCTTGAAGGTGCGCCCTTCCTCGCAGCCCTATTAGGTCATGAGGCACAGATCGGGTCCAGCGGAATGTTGGTGAAGTTTATCGCTTCGGTGTAGGTTTGGCCCGAAATTTAACGGCCGGCTTTAAAGACTTGCACGTAAGATGATGAGCGCCGCGGAAGAGAATTATTGCAGGGGCACAAGCCTGCAAGAATCCGGAGATTTTTCCGGCGCGCTAGCTGCCTTCGATGCATCGCTGCAGGCCGCGCCGCAGGTTGCCGCCGTTCATTATGCCCGTGGAACCGTCCTGGCCATGCTGCGTCGCCTTGCAGAAGCGGTCCAAGCCTATGCACGTTGTGTTGAAATAGAACCTGGTCATGTTGCAGCCTTGTATAATCAGGCGACGGCTCTGGCGCTGTTACAGCGCTGGCACGACGCCCTGGCGGCCCTCGATGGCATTGTCGCGAAATTTCCGGCAATGGCGGACGCCTGGAATAATCGCGCTGGTGTTTTACAGGCACTGGGGCGCACCAAAGAAGGGCTGGACAGCGCCATGCGCGTGCTGGAACTG
>JAPLPI010000361.1 GCA_026400305.1 Alphaproteobacteria bacterium
CCAATATCGTGATTTTTGTGCTGGGCGTTACGCTGACTCGCGCTGCCGGTTGCGTCATCAATGACTGGGCGGACCGCAAGGTCGACGGCCATGTGAAGCGCACCGCGCAACGCCCGCTGGCCAGCGGCAAGATCAGTTCGAAAGAGGCGCTGGTGTTTTTCGCGCTGCTGATGGGCGTGAGCTTCCTGCTGGTGCTGTGCACCAATGCACCGACGATCTGGTTGTCGCTGGGCGGCTTCTTTGAATTCTACGACTTGTTCCTGGCCGCGTATATTCAGCCGGGCCTGGTGAAGTCGGGCATTCTCACCACCACCACGCCGGGCCTGTTCGGCACCACCGGCTTTGCCGGTTTCGTCGCCGCCTTCTTCAGCGGATTGTTTGTTGGCACCGCTCTGTTCGGCTTCGTCGCCGACAAGTTGGGGCGGCGGGTGATCTTCACCGGCTCGCTGCTGTGGTACGCCGCCGCCTCGCTGGTGATGGCATTCCAGCAGGATGCGTTCGATCTCAACCTGTGGCGCTTCATCTGCGGCATCGGCATCGGGGTGGAGCTGGTGACCATCGACACTTACATTGCCGAGCTGGCGCCGCCCGGCATGCGCGCCCGTGCCTTTGCCGTGTCTAACATCATCCAGTTCTCCGCCATTCCGCTGGCGGCGCTGCTGGGCTGGCTCTTGGTGCCGCATGTCGTGCTGGGCCTAGATGGCTGGCGCTTTGTGGTGATGATCGGATCGGTGGGGGCGGTTCTGGCCTGGTTCGTGCGCGCCCGGCTGCCCGAAAGCCCGCGCTGGCTGGCGAGCCATGGCCGTTCCGCCGAAGCCGAGGCGATTGTCGAATTCTGGGAAGTGGAAGCCAGGCTGGAGGGGGCGGTATTGCCAGAGCCCAAGCTGATCCCGACGGAGCAGGGCAAGGGCAATTTTTGCGAGATCTGGCGGCGGCCTTATCTGGACCGCACCGTCATGCTTATCGTCTTCAATGTCTTCCAGGCGGCGGGCTATTACGGCTTTGCCAGCTGGGTGCCGGCGCTGCTGGTCTCCAGCGGCATCTCGGTGACAAAGTCCCTAGGCTACACTTTCATCATTGCCATTTCCGCGCCTTTTGGGCCGGCGCTGGGCCTGTTGTTCGACAGGCTGGAGCGCAAATGGGTGGTGATGGGCGCGGCGCTGGCCATCATGGCGGCCGGGCTGGCCTTCACCCAGGCGCATGCGATGCTCGCCGTCATCGCTTGTGGGGTGGCGCTGACCATGGCCAACAACATCATGTCCTTCGCCTATCACGGCTACCAGCCGGAGCTGTTTCCCACCCGGGTGCGGGCGCAGGCGGTGGGCTTTGTCTATTCCTTCTCGCGCCTCTCCACCGTGCTCAGCTCTTTTGTCATCGCCGCCATCCTGCGCGAGTTCGGTTCGGCCGGCGTGTTCATCTTCATCGCCGGATGCATGGGCATCGTGGCAATGGTGATCGGGATTTTCGGGCCGCGCACGCGCGATCTTCCTCTGGAAAATATTTCCGCATGAACTATCGCCATGGCTATCACGCGGGGAATTTCGCAGATGTGGTTAAGCACATCGCGCTGGTGGCCATCCTGCAGCACCTCAAGAAGAAAGACGCGGCCTTCACCGTGCTGGACAGCCATGCCGGGCGCGGGCGCTATGACCTCACCGGCGAGCAGGCGGGCAAGACCGGCGAGGCCAGTAACGGCATCGCCCGGCTGAACGGATTGTCGGGGCCAATGCCCGAAGCGCTTGCTACTTATTTGTCACTGGCGCGGCAAAGCCATGCCTATCCCGGCTCGCCCCTGATCGCCGCACAACTGTTGCGTAACCAGGACCGGCTGATCGCGATCGAGAAACATCCCGAAGAATTTGCGGTTCTCAAAGAGGTGCTGATGCCGTTTCGCGGCGCCACGGTCGAGAATGGCGATTGCTATGCGCGTGCCGTAAAAATGTTGCCGCCGGCGTCGCGCCGCGGCTTGGTGCTAATGGATCCGCCCTTTGAATCGCCGGACGAGTTTTCCGCCCTGGCGAAGGCGCTGCGCCACGGGGCGCGCAAATTCGCCACCGGCATTTTCCTGGCCTGGTATCCCATCAAGTCGCAGGCCGAAGCCGACGGTTTCATCGGCGAGGTGCTGGCTGGCGACATCACCAGGGCGTTGGTGGTGGACACCAGGATCACGGCGCCGGAGGGCAAGCTGGGCCGGGCGGGACTTCTGGTCATCAATCCGCCATACGGCTTTGCGGCGACAATACAGGACATGGCCAATGTCATTACAACTCGGTTAGGTACGGCGGTCGCCGTGCAGTGGATCACGGGTTCTGAGTAGTTTTTTCTGTAAAATCCAAGCCATTCCGGCCTTCGTAAGTTTGACCGTGACGGCGGAGCTGACTCTTCTGCCCCACACAGTGTGGGGCATGGAAAGAAAGTCTTCATTAGTCATTCAAGCAAGGTCTCCAAGACCGCCACGGTGATTTTCACTGCGCTGGAATGCGAGCCCGGGCTTGAAGTTGGCTTTGCCGAGCACGCCGAGTAACAGTCAGTTTTTGGTGCGAATTTTCGCCGCCTTGGCGCATTCGCTCAGCACCGTCATGTAGCGCGCCACGCCGTCGGCGCCTATGACGAAGGGGCTGGTATCGCTGGGATTGCGCATCCAGCGGCTGCGGATCCAGGCCTGGTCGTACATCGAGTGGTTGGAGAAGACGATGGTGGCGTCCGCAGCCTTGGCTGCTGCGGCGAATTTCTCGGCCGAGGCGATATAGGTGTCGAAGCGGGCCTTGCTGCGCGGGAAGTTGAAACCCATGCCGCCGGAATAGGCCGCGGTCAGCGTCTTGCCATGATCCTTGACCGGGAACAGGTAGGACAGGGTGCCCAAGGTGTGGCCCGGCGTCTTGACGATGGTGATGGTCTCATCGCCCAGGGTGAGCTTCTGGCCGTCCTTAGCTTCCATGTCGCGCTTGGGGACCCCGCCCGGCATGTTGCCCGCCTTGATGATGGAGTCCCAGTCTACCGCGTCCATGATGACATGCGCGCCATACTTGTCCTGCAGCAGCTTGGCGCCTTCGTCATGGTCGCCATGCCCGTGGCTGACGATCACATATTTGATGTCGGCGGGATTGAGGCCCAGCTTCTTCAGGCCGTCCACGATCTCGGCCTCGGCGGCATAGTTGAACATGGTGTCCAGGATGATGATGCCGGCGCTGGTTTTGATCGCCCAGCTGCTATGTTCCTTGGTGCCGACGAAATAGACATTGTCGAACACTTGGGCGGGTTCGGCATACCATTTTTCGCGCGCCGGAATCGGCCGCGGCTTGCCGGCAGCCACGTCGCGCATCATTTGGGCCTGGGGATCGGAGCCGTCAGACGGTTGGATGCACAAGACGTTCAGGGTGCCGGAGAAATCCAGGCCGGCCGCCTTCTGTGCCGCCAGCACATGACCGTCCAGGGTATCGGGTATCTGCGCCATGCTGGCGCCCGTAAAACCCAGACCCGCCGCCATCACCAATGCTACCGAGACTGCCTTGCCCATGATGTATCCCCTTTGTTGTCCGGCATTGCCGTTTGGGCAATCGGACCATGAATGGGGGCGAGGTTCAACGCCGCGCCGTTCCGCGAAAGCGTAAAACCCCGGAAAAGAGTCTCAGCCCCCGTTCAGCATCGAAAGGCTGATGGCATGGGCTGCCACCAGCATCGCGGCATCGGCGCAGGGGTGTATGTCGCCTCGGTCGGCGTCGGGGCGGGCATTCATGCCCGCCATTGTCGATGGTGCCATCACTGACGCTATTTTGCCTGATCTTGACCAGATCTGGGCCTGAAGTGCTGTTTTTGCCAAGCGTAAGAACGGCTTGCCTTGCGGCGCGGCCTTCTTTATCACCGCCAGCGGACAGGTGGTCGAGTGGTCGATGGCACCGCACTCGAAATGCGGCGAACCTGCAATGGTTCCGTGGGTTCGAATCCCACCCTGTCCGCCATAGAATATGAAAAGAACAATATAATCAGTTACTTAGAAACGATACGTATATCTACCCCCAAGTCTACCCCCAAGACGCAGATCGCTGCCACCAAGCTGGCGGCTATAAGCCTCAGCCGCGATCCTGCCAGCTAACAATCAATTCCAGCGGTCCATCCTCCACGCCAACTAGCTCGCGCCTGGCAAGCTTGGGAACGTGGAACTCGATCAGGTCCACGACACACTGGAAGGCCGCTCGTGGGCCATCGCGCTCGGCTATCTGGTCCAGCCAGCCCTGAAGGCGTTCTGCGTTGCCGTCCACGAAGC
>JAPLPI010000097.1 GCA_026400305.1 Alphaproteobacteria bacterium
GCGCCGGCTCGCCCTGGATCTTTTCCAACGAAATCCGCATGGACGAGGCGGCCAAGGCGATCACGCCCGGTTCTGTCGTCAATGTCCGGGGTGAGGATGGCCGCGCCTTCGGCACCGGCTACTTCAATCCCAAGAGCCTGATCGCGATCCGCCTGTTTTCGGATGATTGCGATGTGGCGATTGACCGAGACTTTTTCACCGCTCGTCTGAAGCGGGCGCTGGCGCTGCGCGAGTCCATTTATGACAGGCCCTTCTACCGGCTGGTGCATGCCGAGGGCGACGGCTTGCCGGGACTTGTGATCGACCGCTTCGACGACACCTTGACGGTGCAGGTTGGCACGGCGGGCATGGAGCGGCAGATCGATGCCTTGATTCAGTCGCTAGAGATCGTGCTGAAGCCCAAGACCATCATGCTGCGCAACGACGCGCCGTCGCGCGGGCTGGAAGGCCTGGAAAGCTACATCAAGACGGCCAAGGGCACCGGTCACCGCATCGCGGTGGAAGAAAATGGCACGCGCTATATCGCCGACCTCGCCGAAGGCCAGAAGACCGGCTGGTATTACGACCAGCGCGACAACCGCGCTTTCATCGCCGGATTCGCCAAGGGCAAAACAGTGCTGGACGCTTATTCCTACACCGGCGGTTTTGGCATCCTGGCGGCGAAGTCTGGCGCCAAGGAAGTCGTGTGTCTGGACAGCAGCGCGCCTGCGCTGGCGATTGCCGAGGAAAGCGCCCGTTCCAATGGCGTGACCATCCAGGCGGTGAAGGCCGATGTGTTCGAGGAACTGGAACGGCTGAAGGCCGCCGGCGAGACGTTCGACATCGTGCTAACCGATCCGCCGCCCTTCGTGAAATCGAAGAAGGATCTGGAGCCGGGCGCCAAGGCCTATCGCAAGCTGGCGCGACTGGCCGCTGACGTCACCGCGCCGGGCGGACTGATGATGATCGCCTCTTGCTCGCACAATATACCGCCGGAACGCTTTGCCCAGGAATGCGCGCAAGGCCTGCTGCGTGCGGGACGCCGCGCCGCCCTGATCCGTCAGTCGGGCGCAGGGCCGGATCATCCGGTGCATCCGTTGTTGCCGGAAAGCGCGTATCTGAAGGCGCTGACTTACGAGCTAGATTGAAACCTGCGTGCCCAACTCTACTACCCGGTTGGGGGGCAAATGATAGAAGCGGGCGGGTGACAGTGCAGCGCCTGCCAGGAAACGATACAGCCGGTTGCGCAAGACGCCCAGCTCGGATCTTTCCGCCTGCACCAATGTCTCGCGGCCGATGAAGAAGGTGGCCGTGTCCACGTCTAGGGCCAGGCCGAATCGGCGGGCCTCCTGCAATGCCTGGGGGACGTCTGGCATCTCATAGAAGCCGTGATGGATGCGTACGGTGTAGAAGCCCTTGCCCAGCTTTTCGACTTCCAGGCGCTGGGCCGGCGGGACAAGTGGGGTGTCCTCGACCACCACATTGGCTATCACCACCCGCTCATGCAGGATCTTGTTGTGCTTGAGGTTGTGCAGCAGGGCGCCCGGCACAATGTCGGTGCGCGATGACAGGAATACGCCCAGGCCTGCCACGCGTACGGTGCTCTTGTCGGCCCGCTCCAGGAACAGCGACAGCGGCAGGGATTCGGAACGCAATTTTTCCAGGTGCACGCGGCGGCCGCGTCGCCAGGTGTCCATGCCCAGAAAGACGCAAAAGGCGATGAACAAAGGCTGCCACCCGCCTTCGTGAATCTTCAGCGTATTGGCGGTGAAGATCCGAAGATCGCTGACGCCTATGGCGCCAAACAGCGCGATGACGAACCAGAAGGGCCAGCGCCACTGCTTGCCCGCCACGATGCCGGCATTGAAGGTATCGATCACCATGACGCCGCTGACTGCGATGCCATAGGCCGCGGTCAGCGCATCCGAGCTCTTGAAGATTAGAACGATCAAGATCACGCCGACCGCTAGCAGGGCGTTCATGCGCGGGACATAGATCTGGCCGTAATCGGTGGCGCTGGTGTGGCGAATTTCCATGCGCGGCAATTGTCCTAGCTGCACCGCCTGCTGGGTCATGGAAAAAACGCCGGTGATCACCGCCTGCGACGCGATGATAGCGGCCAGGGTCGCCAATATCACCATCGGGATATGGGCCCAGTGCGGGATGACAGAGAAGAAGGCGATTTCCGCCTGTTCGGGATTGCGCAGCAGGGCCGCGCCTTGGCCGAAATAGTTCAGCAGCAGCGCCGGCAGCGCCACGAAAAGCCAGGCATACTGGATGGGCTTCCTGCCGAAATGGCCCATGTCGGCATACAAGGCTTCGCAACCCGTTACCGCCAGCACCACCGCGCCCAGCGACACGAACGCCACCCAGGGCGCATGCAGGAACATCAAAAGCCCGTACCAGGGATTGAAGGCGGCCAGGATGCCGGGGGTACGCAGCAGCGAGGCTAAGCCGAAGCCACCCAGCGCGACAAACCACAACACCATCACCGGGCCGAACAGCTGGCCGATCTTGTGGGTGCCGCGGCTCTGGATTAGGAACAGGCTGGTCAGGATGACCAGCGACAGCGGCACCACTAGGCTCGCCAAATGCGGGTTCTCGACCTTCAGGCCTTCCACCGCCGCCATCACGGTCACGGCGGGGGTCAGTATGCCGTCACCGAAGAACAGCGCCAGCCCGACAATGGCCCCGATGCCGATGGTGGCCTTGACCCTGCGTGTCATGCTTGGCGAGCGGTGCGCCAGAGCGGCCAGCGCCAGCGTGCCGCCTTCGCCATTATTGTCGGCGCGCATGATGATCAGTACATACTTGACCGTCACCACCAGGATCAGCGCCCAGAAAATCATGGAGAGCGAGCCCATCACCGCCACGTGGTTGGGCAGAGCGCCTTCGGTCGCCAGTACGGTGGCGCGCAGGGCGTAAAGCGGGCTGGTGCCGATGTCGCCAAAGACGACGCCCATGGCGCCCAGCATGAGCCCGAACATGGTGTGACGGTTGCAGTCGGGTGCCTTGTGCTCGACATCGCCCTCAGGCACGCCCGCCAGCGGATCGCTGGCATGATACCCGGCCACCGCCTCCGATGCAGGTGTCTGTCCAGGCTCTGGCAGGTTTGTGATCACAGGCTGTGTGGCATCAAAAAACCTGTAAACCCTCAATTGCGTACTCCCTCAGGTCCGCAAGGGGCGGGACACTAGGCCCGGATCCGACTCGCTCACAGTGGGGAGAGGCAGAATAGCGCAGTGGCGAAGGTAAGCCGCTGGCGCGGCTAGTTTATTTCGTCGACCAGGGCGGTGACGCCTATGCTGCCGCTGCTATCGGCCACTAGATCAGGACGATCTTTCGCGTCCGGCACGTTGTCGCCACCGGACCCACCGATGAAGCCCTGCACCGGGAACAACTTAATTCCCCAACCGCCGGTCCTGAGATTGAAGACCCGCACGGTCGACCAGTCGTTGTCGCTGCTGACGTCTTCCACCGGGTTGTTCACATAGATGGAACCGTCATCGAACCAGTTGGCGTGGTCGATCCGGATCTCCCGTGGGCCCACCACCTTGCGCACCACCGCGACATGGCCGTGGTCAGGGCCGGCATAATCGTGCAGCACCATCACCGCGCCGGGCTGGGGCAGGGATCCACGTGGATATTTGCCGTCGGCCTTGTCCCACCAGTTGGTGGCGTCGCCGAAAATCTTGATGCCGGAATGTTCGCGCGCATAGGGCGCGCATTGTATCGGCTTGTGAGTGTTGTTCCGGACCACGGCGTGGCCGATCTCGCGCGGCATCGGCGTCTGGCTGTAGTCCATCACATCGGGGCCGGCGCAGCCTTCGAGGGCAATCGCCGTAAGCGCCGCTACAGCCAATCTTGCAAATGTGCCCATGCCGCTTCGCTCTCGCCTGCTGAAGCCTTCCCCATCATCCCTCAAACCAGGGTTAGGAACAGGCGTCGACTTTTAGAGACTAAAAAGCGCAGGTTTTTGTTAATGACCAGTTTACGATCACTCGCCCGGGGTGATCTGCTGGCGCGCGGCGCGCGGGGCGATGGCGCCCATGGTGCCGATGGTAACAAGCCCCGACACCGCAAAGAAGAAGAACAGGGCGCTCCAGTTGGATTCGGCGAAGGCGAAGATGGGCAGCGCTACGCCTACCACCAGCTCGGGCACGCCGCGCCAGCCGCCTTTTTGAATCTCGCCCACGCGGGTGGTGCGGTTGAAATCCATGCGGCTGGAGAAGAAGGCATCGAAGGTGGCGCGGGTGTTGGCCAGGATCAGGCCAGAGGGGAACACCACCGCCATGAGCAGCGAGGCCACCAGCTTGGGCTCGCCCTGGCGATTCAGGATGCGCTGGCCCAGGAACAGGTAGCCGATGGAGGAAAAGATGCCGAGCACGGTGACTAGAAGGCCCAGCCAGGTGACGCCGGGATAATAGGCGGCACCCATATACATCAGGATCAGAGAGATCGCGGCGCTTCCAAAGGCCAGCAAGTAGAAGGCGAACAGGCACATCTGCAGCGTCATCGCCGCTTTCTTCCAGGCGGGCATGGCGCTGGACCAGATGGTGGGCAGAAGCTTGCGCGCCACCTGGGCATGCCCCTTGGTCCAGCGCGCCTGTTGTGCCCGCCACGCCGCGGCGGTCTGGGGCAGTTCGCCCGGCACGACAAGGTCCGACACCATGGCGCCGCGCCAGCCCTGCATCATGCAGCGCATGGACAGGTCGAGATCTTCGGTCAGGGTATCGCCGGTCCAGCCGCCGCCCTGTTCGATGGCGGTGCGGTTCCACACCCCGGCGCTTCCGTTGAACGACAGCGGAAGCCCGGCGCGCCAGCGCGCCTCCTGTTCCACCGCGAAATGAGAATCCAGCAACAAGCCCTGCACACGCGTCAGCCAGTTGACCTCGCGGTTGGCATGGCCCCAGCGCGACTGCACGAAGGCAAGGCCGCTGTCGGCCAGAAGAACTGGCACGGTACGGTGCAGGAAATAGGCCGGCGGCACGAAGTCGGCGTCCAGCACCGCCACGAAGGGCGCGTCGGAATGCGAAAGGCCGAAGGCGAGATTGCCCGCCTTGAAGCCTTTGCGGCTGCCCCGGCTCAGGATGTGGAAATTCACGCCTTCGGGAACCACGGCGCGCACGGCGATGGCCAGTTCGTCATGGCCTTCGCCATCGCCATCGTCCAGTAATTGAATGGTCAGGCGGTCGCGCGGCCAGTCCATCGCGGCGGCGGCGGCGGCGACGCGCACCGCCAGATGGCCTTCATTGCAGACCGGGAGCTGCACCAGCACATGTGGTAGCTCGGCATCGTCCAGTTCAGCGCGGCCTAGGTTGGGCTGCTTGCGGAACACGCGCACCCAGGCAAGGGCTGCAAGCTGAACCGAAAGCGTGCAAACGCAGATCAGGACTAGGCAGAGGGCAAGCTGAAGAAATTGGGAAAGACCGTGCATGGCGATCGTTCAGTCCCCACAAGGCTGGTTTTTAAGACCGGAAACCGGCCGTTCCGGCCCGTTTTGGACCATTGACCGGTAATGCGGCACCGGACTGCAAGAACTTCCACTGACCGGCAGCCTTTAGCAAGAGGGTGCAGCGCAAAATGAACTCGCGCCTAAGGGGAAGCCCCCGCAATATCAAGGCGCTGCGGGGAACCCCGTGACACAGGAGACCCCGAAAAGCCCCTTAGGGAACTAGGAATTGCGGCCTGCCGCTCCCATAATATAGGTACAATCCGTAAGGGGCACGGACAGGAGCTTGTTATGACCCGACTGAACCCTTCTTGGTGCCTGTTGGCCCGGACCCTTCCTTTAACCTTGGCGGCAGGTCTTTTGGCGGGGTGTATGGCGCCTTCGCCCTATGCCCCCCGGCTGGAAGGCCAGCGCACCGGCTATACCGACCGGGCCCTGACCCAGTCCCGCTACCGCGTCACTTTTACCGGCAACACGGTCACCCCGCGCGAGACGGTGGAAAGCTTCCTGCTGCTGCGGGCCGCCGAAGTGACCCGCGCCGCCGGCTATACCAATTTTGTTTTCGACACCCGCAACACCCGCACCAACACCTCGGTGCAAACCATCCCTTATGGGCCGCCAGCTGATCCCTTCTGGGGCGGCTATGGCCGCCGCGGATTCGGTTATTGGGGCGGCTGGGACTTTGCCTATGAGCCGGCGGTGGATGTGGTGGTGCGCACCAACTTCGAGGCCTATGCCGAGATCGTGCTGCTGACGCCGGAGCAGGCGGCCAAGGAGCTGCGTTCTCTGAACGCCGCCGAAGTGATTGCCCGCATTGGCCCCGACGCGGCGCCTAAGCCGAACCAGACCTGATCGAAAACTCGCTATAGCCATTGCGGGAGGTCACGCCGTCAAAAGCGTGGCCTTCGCCGTGGCACATGTGCGGAATGTCCACCACCGCCATCGGATCGTCCGCCAGCACGGTCAGCGCCGTGCCGGGCGTCAGCTTAGCCAGCACCTTCTTCACCAGCAGCGCGGGCAGGGGGCATTTGAGGCCACGAAGATCCAAGGTCTCATCCATGCCATTACCTTGATTAGAAGTGGGGCGCGGCTCAAGCTGCGAATGGGAAAAATGCTTTGGGCCTCATAAGCGCGGTCAAGCGCGAAGCCATCTATCTGGGCAGCATCGCGCGCACCTTGTGGCTGCTTCGCCTGGTCAAGCCCCATTCCACCCGCAGCATCGTCGATATCGTCGAGGGTCAGGCGCGGGCGCGGCCCGGCAACCCGGCACCCGGCGATCCTGTATCCAGACCAGGTGATGACCTATGCGCAGCTGGATGGTCGCGCCAACCGCTATGCCCATTGGGCCATGGCGCAAGGTATCGGGCGTGCGCCACACCATTGTCGGCGCCGAGCTGGTGCGTAATTTCCTGGATGCGCGGTTCCTGGCGCCGCCCGCCCTGTGGGTCGAAGGCGTCGATCCGCTTGACGGCGAGGTTGGCAATCTTAACAGCGCGCTGGTGGGGGCACCGGAAAGCTCGCCCGGCAAAGCGGCGCGAGAAGGCGTCACGCTGAAGGATCACGCCTTCTTCATCTATACGTCGGGAACCACCGGCTTGCCCAAGGCCGCCAATTTCAGCCATATGCGCATGCTGTTCATGATGACCGGCTTTTTCGGGGCGCTGCGGCCCAGGTCCAGCGACCGCATCTATGATCCACTGCCGCTCTATCATTCCACCGGCGGTGTGTGCGCCGTGGGGCTCGCCTGCCTGTCGGGCGGGGCGCTGATTATCAAGCGAAAATTCTCGGTGCATGAGTTCTGGAGCGACGTGCACACCTACGGCGCCACCATGTTCGAATATATCGGCGAGGTGTGCCGCTATTTGCTGAACGCACCGCCCTCGCCGCTGGAGCGCGGTCACAAGGGCAGCACCATCACCGGCAACGGATTGCGGCCTGAAATCTGGCGTCAGTTCCAGGAGCGCTTCGCCATTCCCCGCAGCGTGGAATTTTACGGTGCCACCGAAGGCAATGTCTCGATGCTGAATTACGGCGGCGCGGTGGGCGCGGTGGGCCGGGTGCCAAATTACCTGGAATGGCTTCTGCCATCCCGCATGGTGCGCTTTGACGTGGAAAAGAAAATACCGGTACGCGAACCCGACGGGCTCTGCATCGAATGCGAAGCGGACGAAGTGGGCGAGGCGATCGGCGGTATGTCCAAACGCGCCTGCCGCGAGTTCGAGGGCTATACCAAACGCGCCGAAAGCGACAAGAAGACGCTGCGCGAAGTCTTTCAAAAAGGCGATACCTGGTTTCGCACCGGCGACTTGATGCGCCGCGGCGTGCATGGTTATTTTTATTTTGTCGGCCGCATCGGCGACACCTTCCGCTGGAAGGGCGAGAATGTCTCCACCGGCGAAGTGGGCGAAGCGCTGGCGGCCGAGTCCGGCATGGACGGCCGCGCCTGCATGGCGTCGCTGGTGGTGAACGGCGATTTCGAGCTGGAACGGCTGCCGGAAAATCTGCGGCACCGGCTGGCGCCCTATGCCTCCCCGATCTTCCTGCGTCTGTCACCGCACATCGATGTCACCGGCACCTTCAAGCAGCGCAAGGTGGAACTGGTGCGCGAGGGTTTCGACCCTTCGGCCATCGCCGATCCGCTGTATGTGATGGACGCGGACATTGGCGTCTACGAACGCCTGACATCAGAGCGTCATGCGGACATTATTGTAGGCCGAGTTCAATTTTAAGCGAAGTCCTTCGTCAGCGCGGCGCGCGCCTCGGCGCTCAGCACCGCCATATGGCCGTAATGGGAATGCGACACGCCCAGCACGAGTCGCTCGGCGCTGTTCCTGAAATGCGCGATCTGGGCGGCAGTCAGCTTGAAACGCAGCCAATGCACTGATGATGTCTTGCCGTCCGCCGTGGTGCGGTCGTCATATTCTGTGGGGGTAGCGCGGATCACATCGCCGCCGATTTCCATGAAGATGGTTTCCTCGATGCCGCCCAGGGTGAGCAGCACGGCATTGCGGCGCTTCTCGTCCTCGACTTCCAGCATCATGGTGGCGATCAGCTCGTCGCCTTGCGGAACTAGAGGATTGTAGGACGCTAGTTCACCGGGAATCTGCTCGTCGCCGCCTTTTTCGATGCGCAGCATTTCCTGTACCTGCAGCCACATGGTGACGTAGTTCTCGAAATAGAAAGTAGCAAAGGGCCCCACCTCGATGCGGCGCAGCTTCTTCATGGGGATCAGATTGGCCTTCAGCGATTTGCGCTGCTGGTCATATTCGCCTGGAGACAGGATATCGGCCAGGGTGATCCTGCGTTCTGCTTCAGACATCCTTTTTCAACCCGAAGGCTTTGGCCATGATCTGGATGGGATGTTCCGGTTCCTTCGCCGGTGTGTCGGTGTGCGCCATGATGTGCACCGCGGCCAGCGGGCAATCCGACACGATATGGCCGCGCGCCTTGGCGTTCACCGCCCTGAACACAGGCTTGCCGACTTTCACACTGACATCATGGGTCGGCTTGACCACGCCAAAGGTACCTCCATGGCCGGAGCAGCGCTCCACCACGTCGACCGGCGTATCCGGAATCATCTTCAGCATCTCGGCTGCCTTGGGCCCCATATTCTGGGCGCGGGCATGGCAAGCCAAGTGCACGGTGACGCCTTCTGGCAGGGCGGTCAGGCCAGCTGGCAATCCGTCCTTCTTGGCGACGTCCACCACGTATTCGTCAATGTCGAAGGTGTTTTCCTGCACCCGCTTCACGTCGGGATTGTCGGGGAAGATCAGCGCCCATTCGGATTTCAGCATCAGCCCACAGGATGCGGTGAGCGCGACGATGTCATAGCCGTCATCGATCAGCTTGCAGAGTTCCTTGCTGACCTTGGCGGCATTTTTCGCGACGCGCGCCAGGTCGGCCTGTTCCAGGAACGGCATGCCGCAGCAGCCGGGATAGGCGATCTTGGTTTCGACGCCGATATGGTTCAGCACGGCGCGGGCATCCATGCCGGTCTGAGGCTTGTTGTAATTGACGAAGCAGGTGGCATAAAGCGCCGCCTTGCGCTTGCCAAAGGCGGGCGCGGCGCTGTTGACCGCGCCGGCTTCGTTTTTGGCCTGGCTGACAAAGGTGCGGCTGGTGAATTTAGGCAATGTGGCCTTGGCGTCGATGCCGACCACCGCGTCCATCACCGGTCGTGTCAGCTTGGTGCCCTTGTCGGACGCGCAGTTGACCAGTGGCGCAATCGGTCCGGCGAGCGCGCCGTTGCGGTCCATCTCGGCCAGCTGGTGCTGCACGAATTCTTTGTTGCCTTTCATGGCCTCGACAAAGCGGTGGCGCAGCATCAGGTGCGGGAAATCCAGCATGAAGGGATGCGGCGGCACGTAAGGGCACTTGGTCATGAAGCACATGTCGCAAAGCGTGCAGGCTTCCACGATCGGCTGGAATTCCTCGGATTTCAGATGCTCGACATCTTCCGTCGGGCTGTTGTCA
>JAPLPI010000326.1 GCA_026400305.1 Alphaproteobacteria bacterium
TCGGCAAGGGCGAAAACGAATACAATTTGCCGCACGGATTGCAGGTCGATCATGCCGGCAACGTCTATGTCGCCGACCGCGGCAATGCACGCTATGTCGTGCTGGACAACAACCTGAAATGGAAAACGACCTACAACAATGTCGGCAGCGCCTGGTCGGCCTGCATTTCCGAAGGCCCCCACCAGTATCTGTTCGCCACCAATTCCAATCCCAACGGCAACCCGCCGGGCAGCTGGAAGATCGGCGGACATATTTACAAGATGGAGCTGGATGGCACCGTGATTGGCAAGTTCGGCCATGCCGGCAAGCTGGAGCCGGGCTTCCAGGTGGTTCACATGATGGACTGCCGCAATCCCAATGAACTGATCGCCGGCGAAATCGAATCCTGGCGCATGCAGAAGTTTGTCCTGAAGGGGAGCAAGTAACATGAAACATCTCGCAACCCTTCTGCTGGCTGCGGCCGCCTGTCTCGCCGTTCCCGCCGCCGCCCAAGACATCAACTATGCCGCGTCCGAGACGCTGCGGCTGCCGCAGGACACCTTCTTTGGCGCCGTGGCGGGCGTGGCCACCAATTCGAAGGGCCATGTTTTCGTCTATTCGCGCACCGGTACGCCGGTGGCGACCCTGGGCGGGGCGCGTCCCTTTGTGCGCGGTGGTTCGGTGCTGACCGAGTTCGACGAGAACGGCAAATATATCCGCTCGGTGGGCAAGAACCTTTACGGCGCGCTGGCCGCCGCCGCGGTGCGGGTGGACCGGAACGACAATGTCTGGATCGTCGATGCCTATAGCGGCATGGTGATCAAGTTCGATCCCCAGCTGCGCATCAAGCTGATGCTGGGCCGCAAGCCGGAATCCGTCGACGTGCCGGCCACGCCCAATATGGGCCGCGCCGCCGCTGGCGGGGCGCCTGCGTCGGGCATGCAGGCTGACCTGTTCGAAGGCCCCACCGACGTGGCATGGGACAATGACGGCAACATCTTCGTAGCCGACGGTACCGGCAATGCCCGTGTCGCCAAGTTCACCCGTGACGGCGTGTTCGTGAAAAGCTGGGGTTCGCGCGGCACCGTCGATGGCCAGTTCAAGACCGCCCACAGCATCGCGGTGGATGCGGCCGGCAATGTCTATGTCGCCGACCGAGGCAACAACCGCATCCAGGTGTTCGACAACAACGGCAGCTTCAAGAACAGCATCACTGCTGCCGGAAATGCCCAGGCGATCTGCATTTCGCCCGGCGTGCATCAGTATCTCTATGCCTCCAACTCCAACCCGGTGAACGACATCGATGCGGGCGGGGAAATCTACAAGCTGGAACTGAATGGAACTGTGACTGGCAAGTTCGGCCGGGCTGGCCTGCAGCTCCGGGAGTTCAATGGCGTGAACGCCATAGACTGCCGCACCGCCAACGAGCTTTATCTCGCCGAGATGGGCGCCTGGCGCGTGCAGAAGATTTCCCTGCACTAGTCATGCAACGCAGAATATTTCTGGCGGGCGCGGGGGCTTTTGTCTCCGCGCCCGTTTTCGCGGATGACGCGATACCCGTCATCGACACCCATGTGCATCTGTTCGACCCCAGCCGTCCCCAGGGCGCGCCCTATGCGGGCCCCAAGGGGCAGCCGCCGCAGATGGCGTTGCCGGAGAATTATCGCCAGCAGATACCGGGCACCGGTATCGTTGGCGCCGTCATAGTCGAGGCCAGTCCCTGGATCGAGGACAATCTCTGGATCCTGGAGCGTGCCGCCTCTGATCCGATCTTCGTTGGGGTGGTGGGAAGCCTGGATCCGTCCAAGCCTGAATTCGGCGAATATCTGAACCGGTTTTCCAAGGACCCGCTCTGGCGCGGCATTCGCTATGCGCGCGTGTGGCAGACGGAAAACGGCAAGCAGGCGCTCAAGCCCGGCATGGCCGAGGGCCTGAGGCTGTTGGCCCAGACCGGTCAGACATTGGACATGGCCAATCCGTCGTTCGATCTGCTCCGCGGCGCGCTGCTGGCGATGGATGCGGCGCCCGACCTGCATGTGGTGATGGATCACATGCCATCGCTCGACCCCAGGCCCGAGCAACAGGCGCTTTATGATTCCCTGGTCCGCGAGCTGGCCCAGCGGCCCAACTTCGCCATCAAACTCTCCCAGGTCCGGCACAAGGATGGAAACAACGTTACCGTCACCGCGCCGCGGACCCGGCTGAACCAGCTGATGACCTCGTTCGGCGAAGACCGGGTGATGTTTGGCGGCGACTGGCCCAACAGCGTGGGCACCGTCAAAATTCCAGAAGCCCTGGCCCTGATGCGGGATTATTTCTCGGGGTGCCCGCGCCTGCATGCCGAGAAATATTTCTGGCGCAACAGCCAGCGCATCTACAAATGGAAGAAACGCGCACCCGCGCAACCCTGAAATGCTGCTAGTGCGAAGGGCGTTGGTATCGCGCTCCCTTTTGTTTGGGATGCAAAGCCCGCTAGGATCAGGCAAAACAAGTATCGTTCATTTGGGGGAGGGGCCTTTGACTCAAAGACATTCCACGCGCGGCGCGTGGTTGATCATGCTGGCATCGCTGATCACCATGGCCATATGCGTCTATGACTATTACACGCCTGAAACCGGCCTTATCGGCACCGGCGGCGTCATCACCGTGGCGGTCGCCGGCCTGTTGATGCTGCTGGCCTCGCTGACCATGGGCCTGGTCGCCAATCGTGGCTGTTTCCTGCAGGGCTTCCTGGTGGTGTCCATCCTCCTGGACATCATCGGTTCGTCCGTTGCCGGCTATTTCCTGGAAAGCCCCGTCATCATGGCCGCCCTGGCCCTGGCGTTGATTGGCTGGCTTATAAACGTGATCGGCGACGCCGCCGAACGCAGCGTTGAGATCGATGAGGTCGAAGATGAAGATTAGAAATTTCGTCCTTGGCGCCTTTGGCCTCGCGGCCGCGGCCGCCTCCGTTACCCTGGTTCCGATGCAGCATGCCACCGCGCAAGGTGGCAACAGCGATCCCGCCCAGACTTGGGATGCGTTTGGCGGAAACCAGCAGGCGCAGAAATATTCCACCGCCACCCAGATCACGCCCGACAATGTGAAGGGCCTGAAGATGGCGTGGGAATTCCACACCGGTGACGTGTCCAGCG
>JAPLPI010000132.1 GCA_026400305.1 Alphaproteobacteria bacterium
GTTTATAAGTGGCGCGGCCATCCCTTGTTCGTCCGCCGCCGCACCCCGGCCGAGATCGCCGCCGCCAAGGCGGTGGATGTCGCCTCGCTGCCCGACAACAATGCGCGCAATGCCAACGTCGCCGACAACCTGCCGGCCACCGACGCCAACCGCGCCATCAAGCCGGAATGGCTGGTGCTGATCGGCGTCTGCACCCATCTGGGCTGTATCCCCACAGTTTCTACCCCGGCGATCCCGGAAGGTGAGTATGGCGGCTGGCTCTGCCACTGCCATGGTTCGATGTACGACACGGCGGGACGCATCCGCAAAGGCCCGGCGCCGGAGAATCTGCCCGTGCCGCCTTACGCGTTTCTGTCTGACACCCGTATCAAGATCGGTTGAGGAGAACACATATGTCTGGCCCTTCGACCTACAATCCCAAGTCCGGCATCGAGCGTTGGCTCGATCAGCGTCTGCCGCTGCCGCGCCTGATGCACGACACGATCTCGACCTTCCCGACGCCGCGTAACCTGAACATCTGGTACACCTTCGGCGGCATCCTCACTTTCTGCCTGGGCGTGCAGATCGTCACCGGCGTGGTGCTGGCGATGCATTATGTCGCCAATGCGAACCTGGCCTTCGACAGCGTCGAAGCCATCATGCGCGATGTGAATTACGGCTGGCTGATCCGCTACATGCACGCCGCTGCCCTGGGGCCAGATGTCCTTCTGGGGCGCCACGGTCATCACCAACCTCTTCAGCGCCATCCCGGTGATCGGCAACCACATCGCCACCTGGCTGTGGGGCGACTTCGCGGTGGGTGATGCCACCCTGAACCGCTTCTTCTCGCTGCACTATCTGCTGCCCTTCATCATCGCCGGTGTCGTGGGGCTGCATATCTGGGCGCTGCACGTGCCGGGGAACAATAACCCCCTGGGCATCGATGTGAAGAGCCCGCAGGACACGTTGCCTTTCCACCCCTATTACACGGTGAAAGACGCCTTCTACCTGGTGCTGTTCGTCATCCTGTTCGCGGGCTTTGTCTTCTACTCGCCGGACTTCTTCGGCAATCCGGACAATTACCAGCCAGCCAATCCGCTGGTGACCCCGCCGGACATTGTGCCGGAATGGTACCTGCTGCCCTTCTACGCCATGCTGCGTTCGATCCCGAACAAGCTGCTGGGCGTGATCGTGATGGGCGGCGCCATCGTGACGTTGGTGTTCATCCCTTGGCTGGACACCAGCCGGGTGCGCTCCTGCCGCTTCCGCCCGCTGATGAAGCAGTTCTTCTGGGCCTTCGCGGTGTGCTGCGTGCTGCTGGGCTATTGCGGCGCGCAGGCGGTTGACGCGGCGCGCTTCGGTATCCCGCTGGTGTGGGTCGCTCGTATCGCCTCGCTCTACTACTTCGCCTTCTTCTGGTTGATCATGCCGATCATCGGCCTGATCGAAACGCCCAAGAAGCTTCCCGCCTCCATCGCGCAATCCGTGTTCGGCGATAACGCCGCCACTCCGGCCGAATGAGAATAACCATGCACCTGAAAACTCTTTCTCTTGGATTGGCTGCCGGTCTACTGCTCTCCAGCGCCGCCCTGGCCGAAGGCATCGACACCAAGCGCCTGCATCCCAAGGACGAGAAGTTCTCGTTCGAAGGTCCGTTCGGCACGTATGACCGCGGCGCCCTGCAGCGCGGCTTCCAAGTCTACAAGGAAGTCTGCGCCGCCTGTCATGCCGCGGGCCACCTGTCGTTCCATAACCTGGACGAGCCGGGCGGCCCCGAATTCACCGAGGC
>JAPLPI010000330.1 GCA_026400305.1 Alphaproteobacteria bacterium
CCACCAGCACCACCGCCCAGTCCTTGAAACTGGTGAGGTCGGAGGGCGCCTCGGCCGTCCTGGCGGGCGCTGTCTCCTTTTGCAGGAACCACACGCCTGCCCCGCCCAGCGCCAGCACCAGCACCAGCACCAGCACCAGCACCGCCCCCAGCGCGATTAAAGTCTTCCTCAAGCCCCGGCCCGCTTAAAGCTTCCAACCAGCTCAATATGCGACGACCAGAGGAATTGGTCTATCGGCGTGACGGGGCCGGGCCGGTAGCCCCCCGCTACCAGGATCGCGGCATCCCGGGCGAAGGTGGCCGCATCGCAGGAGACATAGGCGATCACCGGAACCCTGGACTTGGTCAAGGCACGGACCTGCGCCTCAGCCCCAGCCCGGGGCGGGTCCAGCACCACCGCGTCATAGGGCTTCAGTTCCGGCTGCGTCAGGGGCACCTTGAACAGGTCCCGCTTTTCGGTGGTGACGGGCTTGATCCCCCTAGCGCCCCGCGTCGCGGCGTTCAGGGCCGCCAGCGCGGCCTCGTCCTGCTCCACCGCATGAACCTTGGCGATCCGGGCCAGCGGCAAGGCAAATGTGCCGACGCCGCTGAACAGGTCGGCCACGATCTTTGCCTTTCTAATAATCGTCAGCACACAACCTTGCAACGCCGCTTCGCCTTCGACAGTGGATTGCAGGAAAGGATTGGAAGGCAGCGCCACGGCGACGCCGCCCAGGGTGATCTGCGGCACCGCCGTCTCGAACACCGTCTCGCCGCCCATGGTCAGACGGGCGATGCCCAGGCCCGACAACGCCTTGGACAGCGTGGCCGTAAGCGCCGGGGTCAGGCTACGCCACCGAAAGGCGCAGTCAAAGCCGGTATCCGTTTGGGTGACATGCAGTTCGGCTATTTCCCCTACCCTGAACAGCGGTTCCAGTTTTACGCGAAGAGCGCTCACCAGCGCGAACAGCGCCGGGGTCAGCACTTCGCACTGGTGCATGTCGATAACGGTGTGGGACCGGGCTGCGTGAAAGCCGATATGCAGGCCTTCGGGTAGGCTCTTGATCTTGAACACGGCGCGGCGGCGCGAGTGCGACGGCACGATGATGGGCGCTAAAACCTCGGCGTTCACGCCGGCCTTTATCAGCGCGTCCTGGACAGCGGCGCGCTTTGCCGCCGCATAATCGGCTGCGCCCAAGTCCTGCAGCAGACAGCCGCCGCAGGAACCAAAATGCCGGCAGATTTTGTTCAGGCGATCCGGCCCGTGCTCAGGTGGGTGACTTCGCTTCCACGCCCCAGTGCCTGCAGCACGGTGCGCAGGATGCCGTCGGAATCCAGGCCCGCCTGAGCGTACATCTTCTCCAGCGTGTCGTGATCCTGGAAAACGTCCGGCAAGGTCATGGGACGCACCTTGAGGCCACGGTCCAGCAATCCGTCATGCGCCAGGAAGTGCATGACATGGGCGCCGAAGCCGCCCGCCGAACCTTCCTCGATGGTGATCAGGACTTCATGTTCCTTGGCCAGGCGGCGGATCAGGTCTGTGTCCAGCGGCTTGGCGAAACGCGCATCGGCGATAGTCGCCGACAGGCCGTAGCCGCCCATGCGTTCGGAGGCCAGCAGGACCTCCTTCATGCGGGTGCCGAAGTTCAGGATGGCGATGTTGCTGCCGTGCCTGATGATGCGGCCCTTGCCGATCTCCAGCGGAATGCCTTCGGCGGGACGGGCCACGCCCGTGCCTTCGCCGCGCGGATAGCGCAGCGCGCTGGGCCGGTCGTTGATGGCGGCTGCAGTGGCCACCATATGGGTCAGCTCGGCCTCATCCGACGGGGCCATAATCACGAAGTTTGGCAGCGCCGCCAGATAAGCGATGTCGAACGAGCCGGCATGGGTGGCACCGTCGGCGCCCACCAGACCGGCGCGGTCGATAGCAAAACGCACAGGCAGCGACTGGATCGCCACGTCATGCACCACCTGGTCGTAAGCGCGTTGCAGGAAGGTGGAATATATGGCGCAGAAGGGCTTCATCCCTTCGGTCGCCATGCCGGCGGCGAAGGTGACGCCATGCTGC
>JAPLPI010000251.1 GCA_026400305.1 Alphaproteobacteria bacterium
CAAGGTGGACATGGCCACCGGCTTCCAGTTCCGCGAAGAAGCGCTGAACGGCATGAGCGATTGCGCTTCGCGCGGCAATTGCGCCAACGAAGTGTTTGACGGCGTGAAATATGGCCCGGACGGCAACCCGCTGCTCAATGCCGGAAGCACCATCAACGGTCAGGCCTTCCCGCCCGCGGCGCCTAACTGGTATGCGGGCAACTTCCAGCCCGCTCGCGGCTACTTCCACGAATGGGAAACCTTCGCCGAATTCAACGTTCCGCTGCTGAATGATGCGGACTGGGGTACCATCAACACCAACGTGGCAGGCCGTTACACCCATTACAGCACCTCGGGCGACGTAGAGACCTGGAAGGTGGGTATCACATGGGATACGCCTCTGGATGGCCTGCGCCTGCGCGCCATGCAGTCGCGTGACGTGCGCGCGCCCAACCTGGCGGAACTGTTCGCCGGCGCCCGCGTCAACAACGGCTCGGTCACCGATCCCTTCACCTGCTGCTCGAATGGTGCGGGAGATGTTGCGAACAAAACCATCAGCCCGCTGCCCAACCCCATCACCGCCAACCCGAACCTGAAGCCGGAAAAAGGCCAGACGACGGAAGCGGGCCTGGTGTGGTCGCCTTCCTATATTCCGGGTCTTAATTTCTCGGCGACCTACTGGCGTATCGGCATCAAGAGCATCATCGCCCAGCTGGGCCAGGGCGACCAGATCAACCTGTGCTTCAATGGTAACGCCTTCCAGTGCTCGTTCATCCAGACGAGCGGCCAGCCCTGGGCGACCGGCGGCGTGATCAACACAGCCCTGACGCACAGCAGTCCGACCCTGCAGACCACACCGCAGGTCAACCTGGCCTTGCAGACCATCGACGGCTTCGATTATGAGGCGAGCTATCGTTTCGCGGTCGATGACGCGATCAACTGGGGCCTGGGCGGCGACTTCACCGTCCGCATACTGGCCACGAATGTGATGAAGAACGTGACCAACGCGGGCTTCATTGGTGCTGTCAGGACCGAGAATGCCGGCAGTAATGGCGGCAACACCCCTCACTGGAAAGTGTTCTTCAACCAGGCCTATGACACCGACAATTGGGGCCTGTTCATCAACGAACGCTGGTTCAGCGAAGGCGTGATAAACCGCAACTGGTTCCAGTGCGCCACCGCCTGCCCCGCGCCGGTGGACAGCAGCCACCCCACGGTCAGCAGTAACTACATGCCAGGTGAGCTCTACTTCGATATAGGCGGTCACTATGACCTCACCGAACACTCCTCGCTGTATTTCAAGGTCGACAACCTGACCGACCAGAACCCGGGTAATGCCAATCCCTTCACGCCCCTCAACCAGAGCGCGAACCTCAATCCGACCCTGTATGACACGATCGGACGGTACTACACCCTCGGTTTCCGCTTCACGCACTAAGCGACATGAAGAGATTTGTGGCGGTCGCCCTGCCGGGTGGCCGCCATAATCTTTTTAGGGCTCCGTTGTCCCGACCCGCGGCAATTGAATGGAGCGGCAACCTGGGACAGACTTCCCCGGCTGGAAGAGGGTCATCCATGATATCGAAAATGCTTCGCCTGTTGGCGCCCGCGCTGGCGGTCCTGCTCACCGGCGCGCCAGCTTGGGCTGCGGACATTTACCAGGCCAATCTGGGTCCGATGCCGCTGGACCAGGCCAACAACAAGAACATGCTGGGCCGCGGCGAGGCCGCCGCCACCCTGGACGGCAAGACCCTGACGGTCAGCGGCAGCTTTGGCGGCCTGCCGTCCCCCGCCACCAGGGCGCATCTGATTGTCGGGCTGGCGATTGGCGTGCCGGGCACCGAAAACCTGGACCTGACCGTATCGCAAGCCGACAGCGGCACGGTGTCGGGCGCGCTGGCGCTGAGCGCCAAACAGGCGGCCGCTTTCCGCACCGGCAAGCTGTATGTCCAGATCGACAGCCAGAAGGCGCCCACCGGCAACCTGTGGGGCTGGCTGCTGCCCAGGCATTTCGATGCCGCTGCCGGTTTGCCGCAGGCGGGCCCCTGGTTCCTGCCGCAGCTAGACACGCCCACCCGCTAGGAAGATGTCCATGAAGATCCCAACTCTGAAGCTGGGTGCCGTGCTGGTGGCTGTAGCCGCCGGCGCGATGGCGCTGGGCACGCAAAGCGCCACCTCGCAGGCACCGGGTCCCTTTACCGCCGCCCAAGCCACGGCCGGCCATGCTGCCTATCTGCAGAACTGCGCCTCCTGCCACAACCGCACCTTGGCGGGCGGCGGAGAAGCCCCGCCGCTGGTGGGTTCGCCCTTCATGAGCAGTTGGGGCAAGCGCGGCGCCAACGAATTGTACGAAGTGATCAAG
>JAPLPI010000434.1:0-5244 GCA_026400305.1 Alphaproteobacteria bacterium
CATGGGCCGCGCCCACGATCACCACATCCCTGGCGACGATCGGGGTGGAATGCAGGCCGATATCGGCATGGACCAGGTCTATGTCCTGGTCGTCATTCAGGCGCAGATCGACAATGCCGCCATCGCCGAAGCCGTGGATACGCTGACCGGTATTGGCGTCCAGCGCGATCAGCCGGTAGCCGGGCGTGACGAACAGGATGCGTTCTTCCTTGCCGTCGGTCCAATAGGACACTCCATGTCCGGAAAGCTGGCGGGGGGCCTGGCGGCCGCGTTCGCCTTCGTCATAACGATGCAGCCAGAGAACCTCGCCGGTCTTCGCGTCCAGGGCGACGACGTCGCGCCGTGAACCGGCGGTGGTGAACAGCCGGCCGCCGATCATCAGCGGGGTGGCCTCATACTGGTATTCGGGGCGCGCCCCCAGCGAGTCCGGCTTGAAGCGCCAGGCGACTTCCAGGTTGTTGAAGTTGACAGCGTTAATCTGGTCCAGCGGGGAATAACGGCGATTGGCCTGGTCGCCGCCGTAATAGTGCCACTCCACGTCCTTGGGCTGGGCGCAAACGGCGCCAGGCGCCGCCAGGACGGCGACCGTAGACAAAAGGACTGTGCGTCTTGAGAGCTGGCTCATATTCCCCCGGGGCGACCTTTATTGGCCCGGATGATAGGTCGGGGAATGGCAGAAGGTGAAGAATAAAGCAGGCTCTGAGCCAAATATAGGCAGCCGTGGTATCCGCTTGTGATGTTTGGGAAAAATGCGTAGGACTGACCTGCGCAGCCCCAGATCCCGAAACACCGACGTGCTAAGCTCCACCGATCTTTCCCGCAAGCTTTTGCGTTACTGCGAGCCCGATTTCCGGCGCGCCCTGTTCGAAGTCGGCATCACCCTGGTCCCTTTGGCACTTCTATGGGTGCTGATGTGGCTGTCCCTCAGCGTCGGCTACTGGCTGACCTTGCTGTTGGCGATTCCGGCCGGCGGCCTACTGGTCCGGCTGTTCATCATCCAGCATGACTGCGGCCATGGCGCGTTCTTCCGCCAGCGGGCCGCGAACACCTGGATGGGCCGCGTGCTGGGCGTGCTGACCCTCACCCCCTTCGATTACTGGAAGCGCAATCACGCCATCCACCACGCCACGTCCAGCAACCTGGACCGGCGGGGCATCGGCGATATCGACCTGCTGACCGTGCAGGAGTATCGCGAAAAGTCGTGGGGCGGCCGCCTGCTGTACCGGGTCTATCGCAGCGCACCTGTGATGTTCGTGGTCGGCCCTGCCTGGATGTTCCTGCTTCAGCACCGGCTACCCTTCCACCAGATGCGCGACGGCTGGCGCCCCTGGATCAGCACCATCGGAACCAATGCCGTCATCGCGCTGGCGATCGCGGTCATGATACGGCTTGTGGGACTAGGCCCCTTCATAATGGTGCACCTGCCGATCATGCTGATCGCGGCGTCCATCGGGGTATGGCTGTTTTTCGTCCAGCACCAGTTCGAGACGGTGTTCTGGGCGCGCTCCGGTGAGTGGTCGCAGCACGACGCCGCACTGGCTGGCAGCTCCTATTATGATTTGCCCGGACTGCTGCGCTGGTTCAGCGGCAATATCGGCATCCATCACATTCACCACCTCAACAGCCGCATTCCCTATTACCGACTGCCAAAGGTGCTGCGAGATCATCCGGAGCTGAAAAAGATCAGCAGATTGACCTTGCGGGACAGCCTGAAACTCGCCCGGCTTTCGCTGTGGTGCGAACAGAGCAAGCGGCTGGTGTCGTTCAAGGTGGCGCGGGGGCTTTAGGAGCGCTTCCACGTTGGCGGGATGGAGAAAACAGAGCAGCGGTCCCCCACGGCTTCCGCGCCACGTTCAAGTCATGGACACTCGAAGTCGGCCACCCCGATCATCTGAGCGAAATAGCATTAGCCCATAAGGAAAATGACAAGAGCAGGTCCCCCTACGCCCGTGAAGACTTGCTCGAACAACGCCGCCCCATGATGGAAGCTTGGGCGAAAGTCTGCACCGCCCCTGCCGGCAGCGTCACAAACATTAAAAACGCCAACAGCTGCGTGGTCGCGGACATGAATGGCGATGGTCGGAGGGATCTCGTCTGCATGGACGGCCAGAAGCCCAATTACATCAAATGGTACAATCATTCATATTGACCCAAAGCGGACATTCGTTCCGACGACTTCTGGCCCTCCGTTTTCTCGGGTGCAGTAATCAAACGGGTACGCCTAGCGACTGGACGCCGTCGCAATAGCACCCGGACGAGAGACCATTGCGATGGCCGCGGCGGAACGTTGCAGGCTTTTGCCGTTAAAATGAAAGACCTCGATCTCGCGTTCGGCTGCGCACTGAAGAAGAACAGTGCCGCCGTCCTTGCTGAACACCGCGCCCTGGCACCAGTGACCGGTATCCGCACGCGCCACCAGCGTCAGCGTACCATCGCCCACGGCATAGATTTCTAGCAGACCCAGCACACTGATGAATTTTGGATCGGACCGCACGGCGGCGGTATGGTTGGCAACTACCACCGCTACATATTTTCCATCGAGCGATAAAGTGACATGCTCGGGCGTGTGTCCAACGACCATCGATGCCATCACGACGCCAGACGCGATGGCAGACATGGAGATAGTGCCTTCGCTCGACATGCCAGGTTCAGGCGTGACACCCGGCAGTGGCGTACCGCCACCGAGATTGGTATTAATGACGTATTTTCCGTCATGTGTAACCAAGGCGCCGTATGGGGTGCGGCCGGGTGTGATAGCTTTGCCAGTGAGTGCAACCTGCGTACCGTTAACCGAGAGCAGGAGAAGGCTTGAGATTTGCTGCGCCACTACGATGGCGGTCTTACCGTCGGGACTGAATGTGACATCGGTAGGATTGGTGCCCGCTTGCAGCTTCACGTCTCCAAGGGGAGCCAGCGTTTTCCCAGAAATGGAAAATGCACTGATTGTGTCGCCCCTGGTGTTAGCCACCAGCGCCAGCTTACCGTCAGGCCTTATCGATACACCACTCGCCCCCATACCCGCGTGAAGAGTCTGGATGACGCGCGGATGGGACGGCTGCGACAGGTCGATCACAGATAAGATATCAGCTGGAACAAGTTTGTCACCCACCATAACCTGGCAAGATGAAACAAGCGCGAACTTCCCATCCCTGGAGATTGCGACGGAGGTTGGGGGACCGATCATGGCTGCCGGCATGGTGAGCTGGCCGATAACCTTTGCGCGACCAGCGCCAAACTCCAGCACCGAAACACTGTCGGGAGTTGTGCCCGTAACGGTATCGCCCGGCCGCAGTTGCTTGCCGTCATTCGCTGATACAGCAATCTCGGCCTGGGCCGCGCCAGCACAAAGTACAAGAAGTGCAATTGGCGTGATCCAGTTGGTTTTCATGGGTTCCTCGCTTTTTGTTGGATTTTTTGAGCGAATGTCAGCGTCTATAACGGGTCGGCAACCTATAAAAAGTTGGGGAAGGGCTACGCATGATCAGCGCACAAACAGCGCTGATCTCCCAATTCCAGAATTCCGGTAACGTGTCGTTCAGCATCTCTCTTTGTGATCGCTTTTACCGGCCTTCGCTGTTCCAATCGAAAACTACGGATCAGTAAGGCTACTACAGTTTGGGGTAGTGGCCGAAAACGAGTGCGCTTGCACACTTTTTAAACAAGGTAGAATAAAAAATTACTTGTACAATCCCGAGTGACAGGCCCCACTGAGTGGTCCAGTTACTACCTTAGTTTAAGGGCTTATTTTTACCACCACGCTGTTAACCTTTCGATCCAGCGGTCAACAGATTGTCTCTGGTGCGGGCGGACGGTATCGGAGCGAGGTCTCTAAACTGGTAAGGCGTCGAACGCGATCGTTGTTCGCAAGCCGTCGTCGCGGAACGGGATAGTTCCATGCCACATGTAGGAGGGAAACAGGACCAGCCGTCCCGGCATAGGCTGAATCGCGCGCCGGATGGGATCCTGCAGCGGCACATTCAGTTCCGGTTCGCCGAACTTGATCCATCCCTGCCTATTGACTTGGCCTTTGGCGACGTCCGGTACGGTGACGTAGTAGCAGGAGCTTATCCAGCCCTGCGGATGCAGGTGGTTCACATGAAAGCCGTTCTCGCGCATCAGCGATGACCAGGCGCCCGCATAGCGAAAACCATTCCGGCGGCGCACCAGGAAGGGATGTTGCTCGTCTGACGCAAGATCGGTGATGTAAGTGGCAATTGCCGCCTCGATACGAGTACGAATCTTTTCTACCATCACATGCCCGGCGCCGAATAAATGGTCTTGGGTCTGGGTGCCGCCATGTAGCGATTGTTCAAGGTAGGCTTGAGTTTTCGGATGTAAACACTCTAGCTCCAAACCAAGTGCGGCGTTGAATTCCTCCATGCTGGAATAACCATCGGGTGGCTCCAGGTCAAAAATGCGGATCAGGTTGTCATAGCCGTTCAGATATTCGTCCTGCGTATTGCCTTGTAGTCGCCAAGACGTGCCTAGAAGTGCCAGGCAAGACTGGTCGTGTGGCGCGCGGTGCAGACCTGCCTTACAGAAAGCTTCCGCCTTTTCTGGATCGTCCACGAGAAGCGCGGCTGCGGCGGCGCCGCTGAAAATCGAACTGCTCAAGCCGCCCCGGCTTAATACGAATTCGAAAGCTGTCACTGCTTCATTATACCGCCCCATTAGAGACAGGCTGTTAGCCCAGCCGACCGCCGCGACGCTGTCCAGTGGGTCACGTGTGAGTAGGCCGCTATAAATTTGTCCGGCTTCAGGGCCTCGTTTTTGAAGTGCCAACATGCCGGCCTTAGCCAGCAGAATTTCGCGGGTCTGAGGCGCCCTGTCGTAAGAGACGAGATAGTCTTCTTTGCGGCCCATCCGGTATAGCAGGCTGTTATAGGCGTAGTGCAAGTCGGCATCGGCCGGATTGCGCTCCAACACACGCTGATACAAAGCTACGCAATCATCGAACCGGCCAAGCTGATGCAGGATATCAATGCGGCGATTGTCGAGGTTGGGCAGTTCCGGGGCCAGCGCCTGGGTGAGTTCAAGGTTTTCCAGCGCCTCTACATGCTTACTTTGGCTGCCTAGAACTATCGACAGGTTGTTGTGGATTGCGGCCTGCAGCTTTGGGCCTCGCGCATGTTTCAAGGCCATGCGCAGCGGTGCTTCGGCATCGGCCATCTGTCCCTTCTCGGCCAGAACCGAACTCAAGGCGATATAGCCGTCTACATTTTCTGGCTGAACGCGCAGCAGCTT
>JAPLPI010000434.1:5254-6241 GCA_026400305.1 Alphaproteobacteria bacterium
GCGGTATGTGCCCTTGGCGTCGTCAGGCCGCCCCAGCCTTCGCTGCGCCATCCCCAACGCCAGATAGGCGTCCGGGGCATGCGGTTCGTGCTTAATGGCAGCGACTAAAGCTGTTACTGCCTGTTCAAACTGGCCCATACCGACAAGCGCCGTGCCGTGAAAAAATGCAAAACGCCCCTGGCGTGGGTGAAGCATTCGCCCTCGCTCGAATAGTGACGCGGCCTCTGCAAACTGTCCCTGTTGCAAGCGGATCGCGCCTAATAGCGGTACGAGCTCGTCGCTGATCCTGAAGGTCACCAGCGGCCGGACCAGATCATCGGCGGCGGTTATCTTGTCTGCCTGGAGCAACTGCCAACCCAGCGCAACCACCTGCTGTATATTGGGTACGCTCATAGCGCGGGCACGTCCAAAATAAGCGGTGCCGGATAGTTGGCAAGACGCCCTATCTGACAGACTCGCATGCCTATCTAACCCGCAGTGCCATTCGCAGCCCCTTTAAACTTGTCATGGCGTAGTGGACTTTCTGCAATAGGCGCAACAATTCCGAACGAAGAATGACATTAGAATTTTGCCACGAAAACTTCACTGCGGTCCGATATTATTCTATCCCGCAGTGCACCAAAAATCTATCTAGGTATATTCCTGAGTGATTAAATATAGCATTTAGAGAGGTTTAAGTTTTTTTTGAGTGCTGTGCAGCATTATACAAAATGTCAGTCGCTAAAAATTGAATTTATTGCATAAGCGAACAGCAGCTATCTCCCTCACTAAACGCTTCATAGAGGTGTCCAAAATTATTGACGGTGTGACTATTTAAGTAGTCAATGAGGGCCTCGGCATAGCTAATTATTTTGATGAGTATCGCATAATCAAAAAACCTGGGGGGACTAAATGAATAACCTTTGCAAGAATCTTATGCTTGGCGGCTCTATTGCCGCAATTATGGTTGGTTCAGCTTCCGTAGCTAGCGCGCAAGATAACGCCAAC
>JAPLPI010000320.1 GCA_026400305.1 Alphaproteobacteria bacterium
AACACGTGACGGTCTGGTAATTGTCGATCAGCACGCCGCCCATGAGCGGCTGGTCTATGAGCGCATGAAGAAGGCGTTGGCCAATGGTGGTGTCCATCGCCAGCCGCTGCTGATCCCGGAAGTTGTTGACCTCGATCCCTCGGAAGTCACCCGCGTCAGCGCCCGCGCCGCCGAACTGGCCGAACTGGGCCTGGTTATCGAGGCGTTTGGTCCCGATGCCGTGGTGGTGCGCGAAGTCCCCGCCATGCTGGGCAAGTTGGACGTGAAGGGCCTAGTGCGCGACTTGGCCGACGAGATCGCCGAGACTGGCAATGCCTTGTCGCTCAAGGAGCGGCTGGAAGAAGTCTCCGGTACTCTGGCCTGTCACATGAGCGTGCGCGCCGGCCGGCGGCTGAATGCCGAAGAGATGAATGCACTGCTGCGCGAAATGGAGGCCACGCCCCATTCCGGCCAGTGCAATCACGTCCGTCCGACCTATGTCGAGCTGAAGCTCGCCGATATTGAGAAGCTATTCGGCCGGCGTTAAAAAGCGCAACTTTGTTGCACCATAATCACGCTCGTCCAGCAATGTGTAGCCCGGCGTCTCGATGACTTCGCTGGCTTCGCTTTCCGCCACCAACAATGCCTTGTCGGCCAGCCAGCCGCCATCCTTCAAACTCACGAGCGCTTTGGGGATCAGGTCCTTGCAATAGGGCGGGTCCAGGAACACCAGATTGAACGGGCCGCCAGCCGATGGGCCGGTAGGGCCAAGATCTGTGGCATCGCGCCGCCAGATGCGAGTGGCGCCGGTCAGGCCCAGCGCTTCGACATTCTCGCGCTGCAAGGCTCTGGAGTCGGCGCTGTCATCCACCAGCAGGCACCAGCGCGCGCCCTGGCTGATCGCCTCGATCCCCAGCGCTCCGGTGCCGGCGAACAGGTCCAGCACGGCGGCGCCTTCGAGTGTAAAGTCTATGTCAAAATCCTTGTGCCGTAGCATGTTGAAAATGGCCTGGCGGGTGCGGTCAGAGGTCGGGCGCACGCTCATATCCTCGGGCGTGACCAGCCGCCGCCCACCCAATGTCCCGCTCGTTATTCGCATTTTTAATAGGTGCCATTTTCCGCAACTGGCGAATAGCACGCCGAGGGGCTATATGGCAGGCCATGAAACGTCTTCTTTTCCTGCTGGCCTTGGCACTGGCCGCGCCGGCTGCCGCCCAGGATGCGCCCGCCCCGAAAGTCCATGCCCGGCTAGTGGCCGAAGACAAGGCTGTGGCGCCTGGCGGCGCCATCACCATCGCACTGGAAGAAAAGATCACCGCGGAGTGGCACACCTATTGGAAAAATGCGGGCGATGCCGGGGCCGCCACCGAAATCGCCTGGACCCTGCCGCCAGGCTGGAAGGCCGACACGATCCAGTGGCCGCGCCCCAAGCGACTGCCGGTCGGTCCGCTGATGGATTACGGCTATGAAGGCACGCCCTGGCTGCAGACCAAACTGACCGCGCCCGCCGATGCCAGCGGTAGCGCCACGATCAAGGCGCATGTCACCTGGCTGGTCTGCAAGCAGATCTGCATTCCTGAAGAAGCAAATCTCAGTATCGATTTGCCGGTGGGGCCCTC
>JAPLPI010000417.1 GCA_026400305.1 Alphaproteobacteria bacterium
GTGTTTTCGATTGATCCATCATTACTCCCAACGAGGCCACCAGCAGAATATGAACTTCCAATAGGAGTAGTAAGATATGAAATATCATTACCATCAAGAAAAATCAGTCCAGCAGAAAACGATGTTTCGATTCGGCTGCCAGCAGAATTCTTACCCACTAGGCCGCCAAGGCCAACGTCAGTAGCGCTGCTACCAGTATATTTCAAATCAGAAGCGGACCAAGAGTTTTTAACAAACCCGTTATTAAGCCCTACCAATCCACCTACATAACCCGCCGGCGAGACAATTGAGACGACGGAATGAGAGCCACTTATAATACCGCCGCTAGCGACGGCACCAACGAGACCGCCAATGCTTCTAACGACTGTAGTGGAGCCCAAGTTAGCGCTAGAGTAGGAATTTGTAATTACCCCACTAAGATTCCCAACCAGACCGCCAGCGTTAGCATTACTAGGACTCGGACTAAAATCGAAAATTCCGGCTGTCCAAGAATTATCTATGCTGCCGAGACCCTCTCCCACAAGCCCGCCAACACTATTAGCACCAAGAGTAAATGTGCCGCTGGCACTTGAGCCTTGAATACTACTTGTACTTGCCGTGTAGCCTACCAAGCCGCCAACTGACACACCGTTACGAACGTCCATGGTAGCAGTCGAGCTGCTGTCTTTGATGAGGCCTTCACTGCCCCCCGCGAGCCCGCCAACATTCATGCTACTTGTTGCATACACACTGCCGGCTGCTAATGAGTTCTGGATGGTTGCCCCTAAACTATTCCAGCCCACAAGGCCGCCAGACCAGTAAGGGGCAGAACTATGGGTAACTTGAACATATGATTTAGAGTCTTTTATTAGCCCAGAATTAACAGCTACTAGACCGCCGACCAACCCCCCCGTATACACTGCTCTAATGAAGCCAGTTGCGCTTGAATTTATGATCTGGCCAGTTGATGTGTTTTCACCAACAAGGCCACCGATATAAATACTGTTGGGGGAAAATCCAGATGCTAAAGATATTGTAGAGTTTAAAATCTTTCCGCCATTGTGATTGACTAGACCACCAATAACATACGTAGTTGAGCCGCTGGTTATTGATACATTTATTAATCCGATATCTCTTATTACGCCGTCCGAATAATTAAATATTCCGCCGGCACCACCGAGAGTAATATTACTAATAGTATTACCAAGACCCTCATATATCCCGGCAAACGGAGTTGTATGTGTGTCAAAACTTAATTCTGGGGCCCCCATACCAGCCACGTCCAAAGATATTCCTAGTGCGTAATTTCCCAAGCGATCTAAATTTGTTATGTTTCCCGAGCTATCTAAATTTGTTGTGCAAGTAGCCGCGGAGTTACAAATTTGAAATTCTTTACTATTAACACTTAGCAGGCCACCACTAATGAGCCCAGTACCAATACTAAGCCCAAGACTTCGACCATTACTATTTTTAGCTCTAGTAGTGGACGTAAATTGTATTTTTTCGCCAACCTTAATTCTGTAGTCGCCAATATTATTGCCCGCATTTGCCGTAACGATACTAAGACTTCCCGCGCCACTGATCGTAATGGAGGCATTGAAATTTATGTCCCGGTAAGCGCTAAGTTTTAAATTTGCGGCGCTCGACCAACTAATCGGCGCCTCAATATATATATCACCGAGCCCTGATGAATTCCGGGTTGCCGCCTCACTCGCGCCGGTAGCCGAGGTCTGCAGCGAAACGTTGGTACCAGCGTTTAGCGTATTGTTTATGGCAACGGCATCACCAGTGGTCACAGTGAGATCAAAAGGGTCTAGTAGCCAATCACCTCCCAAGCCTGCGTCCACCGAGATGCCGCTTAAACTGAGAAAATGGCCGGAGGTCTCGATCGCGCCGCCATTGCCGGATACAGCGCCACCCTTGGCGGTGATGGATCCTGATACAGTTGCATTTCCAGTGGAATAGACAACTACCTTTCCGCCATTGCCTGTGGCGATAGCGCTGGCATTGATTGCAGCATTTCCGACACGAGTACTTTGTGCGTTTATCTCAAGACCCTCGCCGCGCGAGTTGCCACCAATTAGGACCGTTCCGCCTCCGGCATGGCCCGAGGCGTCAATATTGGCGCCGTCCTCGATAGCGACAGCATTTCCCAATACTTTGACTGTGCCGCCGACCTCGCCCGCCACCTTACCCGAGACATCGATCGTTCCGGAATTGGAGACGCCGCCGCCTTCGGCTTCCAGTATGATCTCGCCACGCTCCTCGCGAACCGAAGTAGCCTCAATCATACCGGTGTTATTGATAACTGCATCCCGCACATCAGAGGCCGCGCGCGCTGTCAGCAGCACGCGGCCACCAGGCGTACTGATCTTGCCAGTGTTGGTGACGCTGCCGCCGGAGGAGTTGGCGCCCACCGCATAGCTCAAGAGATGGTCACCATTAAAATCGACGGTAAACGTGTCGGTACCACCCAGCACGACATGACCAGCGCTAGCCTGGATAAGACCGCGATTTGTGACGCTGGGGGCGGACAAAATAACCGAGCCACCGTTACTCGCCTTGATAACACCGTTGTTGACGATGCCACCTCGCCCGCCCGCGAAATTATAACGCCCATCCTCAAAGTCGCGGTTCGCAATATCGGAGGTCGCGGCCAATAAGCCGCCGACGTTGATGCTGGCTCCACTCCCAAACAGCAGACCATTGGGATTGAGCAGCCAAACTTGGCCGTTGGAGCGGATTGATCCATCAATGTTTGAAATGCCGGAGCCGGTCACCCGATTTAAGGTGATCGATGAAGAACTAGGCTGGTTGAACTGCACCGCCGAGCCAGCAGAGACAGAGAAATCCTGCCAGTTAATAATGGCTTTGTTGGTGCTCTGGTTCACATAAGTAGTGGCGCCAAAGGATGAGACTTGGGCTTGACCGGCCACCAACGAGGGGCCGACAGGCTGAGCCGCCAAGGGCGCAGCGGCCAGCATCATAAATGTAATTAACCCTGTAGTTGCAAGGGCATAAGTTCTAACGCGCGACTTGCCGATGTGATTATTTTTGCCTTTAGAAAACCCCACGCGTCACCTTAAAGCTGTCCACACCAACAGCCCCTCGGAGTACGTTCCGATGTCACGCTTGGCATCTGATTTCAGTTTGCCGTGTATCCAGTTCGGACACACTTTCTCGATTTTTACCTACTCCAATCTTTTCAAAAAAACTACCTTAAGAACATGAATTTCAACAGAAACTTCGCCCCACGGTGGAAAACCCCCCAGAGCTGGCGTATCGTTACCCTTACAGACGGGGATGATTGGTTTTGTATTATTTTATACAACGAAAACAAAGCCTTATGACTTTGTTGGCCGTGGGTCTGCTTGGAGCTTTTGTGGCCCCTGGTCTGTCCCAGGTAATGGAAGTCCGCCCGGACGGTTCGACCGCAACATTTAAAGGGGCGGTCATCGCCTCGACTGAAGGGGTCCGCCCCCTGCTTCCATCCCCTGGCCGCTTTGTTTCCCCTGTCACCGCCGCCATAAACGTTAGTGCCGCCCGCCACACCCTAGCCCGTGAGCTCGTCGGGGCCGTGGCATGGCAGGAATCGCGGATGCGGCAGGAGGCAGTGTCGCCCAAGGGCGCCCGCGGGGTGATGCAGCTCATGCCGGCCACCGCGGCGAACCTGCAGGTCAACTCGGGCGACATGGCATCGAATGTCGATGGCGGCGCGGCCTACCTGGCACGGCTGCTGGAGCGGTTCGACGGCGACATCGTCAAGACCCTTGCCGCCTACAATGCCGGGCCCGAAGCAGTCCAGCGCTATCACGGCGTCCCGCCCTATCCCGAAACCAAGGCCTATGTCGCCGCCGTGCTCGACCGTCTGGCGGACAGTGATGGAGCAAAACCATGAAGCGTCTTCTCGCGCCCGCCATCGCTGCCGCGTTCATCCTGCCCGCACAGGCTCAGGTGGTGACACAGGATCCCGCCGGTTCCTCGCCGCTAGTGGCGGCGCTGGAATGGGTACAGGGCACCTTGCTGGGCAATGTCGCTACGGCCGCCGCAGTAATCGCCGTCGCAGTGGTGGGCTTCATGATGCTGACGGGCCGCATTGAATGGCGCCGCGGCCTGACCGTGGTGATCGGCTGCTTCATCATTTTCGGCGCCGTGGCCATCGTGTCGGGCATCCGCTCCCTGGCCGGGGGCCTTCACTGACATGGCGCGGCTGACCTCCGATCCGGTGTTCAGCGCCCTGACGCGGCCGCAGATGATGGGCGGCGTCACCTATGGTTATGCGGTCTTCAACCTGATCGTGACGTTGGAAATATTTCTGGTCACCCGCTCCTTCTGGTCCTTCGCCGTGGCAGGTGTGCTGCATGTGATCGGCTGTCTGGGTTGTCTGCGCGATGCGCGTTTCTTCGACATCTGGGGCGTGAAGCTGCGCCATTGCCCGCGCGTCAAGAACCACTGGTTCTGGAAAATGAATTCGTATCGCCCATGATGATGCAATTCTTCCGCAACCGCGCCGCCAGGACGCTGGCCCCCAAAGAGGCCGCCGTGGGCGACCGCCTGCCCTATCTGGGCCATCTGGACGAAGTCACCTTGCAGACCCGCGACGGGATGCTGGTGCAGACCATCCATCTGCGCGGCTTTCCGTTCGAGACCGCGTCGGACGACGAACTGAACTACCGCAAGGCGATGCGCGAGACCCTGCTGCGCGGCGCAGCAAGTTCGCGGCTGGCGATCTATCACCACGTCGTGCGCCGCAAGGTGAATACCGAGATCGACAGCAGGCCCGACAATGCCTTTTGCCGCCGGCTGGATGATGCTTGGCGGGCGCGGCTCTCGCGCCGCCAGCTGTATGTGAACGAGATTTTTCTGACCTTGGTGCGGCGGCCGTTGCAGGGCGGCGCCGGCTTCATCGAAAAGTTGCTGAGGAAGCCGGGCGAGAACAGGGCGCTGCTGGAGCGCGAATTGCGTCAGCTGCACGCGACACGCGAGACCTTCCTGGCGACGTTGGCGCCGTATGGCCCCCGCACCTTGTCGCTTTACAAAGGTCCCACCGGTCTTTGCTCCGAACCGGCCGAATTCCTGTCCTTGCTGACCAATGGCGTGGCGCGCCGCGTGCTGGCGCCGACCGGCGACATGGGCCAGAGCCTGGCGACGCGACGTCTCTCCTTCGGCTTCGACGCCATGGAGTTGAGCGCCAGCGGCAATGAGGGCGCCAGCTTTGGCGCTATGATTTCGCTGAAGGATTATCCGCTGCGCTCGGTGCCCGGCATGCTGGACGGCGCGCTGCGCCTGCCCTTCGAGATGGTGCTGACCGAAAGCTTCGCCTTTGTCGAACAGCAGACCGCGCTGTCGCGCATGACCCAGGCGCTGCGCCGGTTGCGCGCCGCCGACCATCATTTTGACCATGAGCGACAGCGAGATTGATCTGGCGAACGCTTTGCGTGCCGAGGTGAGAGGCTATTTGCTCAAGGACATGGACCCCGAAGCCGTGATCAACTCCATCCGTCGCGCAGCGCTCGGTGAATTGGTCATCGCCCCGGCCATGTCTTCGAAGCTGGCGCAGTTGCTCCAGCCGCCTCCGCCTGCGCCGGCGGCGCGCGACGGACAAATCAAACTCACAGAACGGGAGCGGGAAATCCTGCATCACCTGGCCTGCGGCAAGAGCAACAAGGCGATCGCCCGAGAACTCGACATCAGCCATGACACGGTCAAGCTTCACGTGCGCCACATCCTCTCCAAGCTGAACGTCACCTCGCGCGTCGAAGCGGCGGTATTTGCCATCGAGCATGGCGCCAAGTACGGTGTCGAGCCACCGCCGAAGACTCTGCAGGAACGTTAGATTCACGTCGTTTTGACGTGTCTTATCGATCGGCGTATGCGCAGCTCGGCGCAGCGGTTGCAGAAGGGATCATGAGTCATGAAATGGATTACGCGCGAACGGCCCAAGATAGACCGCATCGCCTGCCTGTTCGGCGCCAGGTAATGTCATCGTCCCCAGGCGCCGCCCTTGAGGCACGCCTCTTGTTGACCGGTCGTGCGTTACGCGCTTTCACCGATGGCTTCGTCGCCATCCTGCTGCCGGCCTACCTGTTGGCGCTCGGACTGGGAAAGTGGGAAGTCGGACTGATCAGTAGCGCCACCTTGCTTGGCTCGGCGCTGATGACGCTGGCCGTGGGGCATTGGGGGCAGCGTTATCCGCAGCGTCGCCTGTTGCTTGCCGCGGCTTGTCTGATGACGGCGACCGGCCTGTTATTTGCCGGTTTTTCCGGTTTCTTGCCGCTGCTGCTGGTCGCCTTCGTCGGCACGATCAATCCGAGTTCCTCCGATGTCAGCGTCTTTCTGCCGCTTGAGCATGCCCGGCTTGCGGAAGCCGCCCAAGGCGATGCGCGTACCGCCATCTTCGCCCGCTACACTTTCATTGGGGCACTCTGCGCGGCGCTTG
>JAPLPI010000261.1 GCA_026400305.1 Alphaproteobacteria bacterium
GGACATCACCGCGCACAAGAAGGCCTATTCCGGCTTTCTGACTGGCTCCAAGTGGACCTTCGGGTTCGTCATGCTGATCATGGTCTTTCTGGCCCTTTTCCGCACCCACGGTTAGGCCGAAAGGCTCCATATGCGCGTCGCGATCCCGAAGGAAACCCGCCCCGGAGAGACGCGCGTTGCCGCGACCCCGGAATCCGTCAAAAAGCTCAAGGGCCTGGGACTGGACATCATCGTCCAGGCGGGCGCGGGAGTCGGCGCCAAAATCGCCGACGCCGATTACCTGGCGGCGGGGGCGACCATCGCCCCGGATGCTGCGTCCACCGTGCGGGACGCCGACATCGTCCTGATGGTGCGCGGGCCGCAGGGGGCTGAGATCGCCAATATCAAGAAGGGCGCCGTCGTGGCCGCCCTGCTGTCGCCCCATACCGAGCAGGACAATATCAATGCCCTGGCGGCGGCCGGCATCACCGCTTTCGCCATGGAATTTCTGCCGCGCATCTCCCGCGCCCAGTCGATGGACGTGCTGTCGTCTCAGGCGAACCTCGCCGGCTACAAGGCGGTGGTGGATGCCGCCGCCACCTTCGGCCGCGCCATGCCAATGATGATGACCGCGCAGGTGGAATCGCTAGGCGGCACCTTCGTCGCGGTGATGGACGAGGAATTCAAGAACGCCCAGACCGCTGCCGGCTATGCCAAGCCGATGAGCCCGGAATACCAGGCCAAGCAGGCGGCGCTGACGGCCGAGACCATCAAGAAGCAGGACATCGTCATCACCACCGCCCTGATCCCGGGCCGCAAGGCTCCGATCCTGGTGACCGAGGAGATGATCAAGACCATGAAGCCTGGTTCGGTGATCGTGGATCTGGCGGCGGGCGCGGGCGGCAACACCCCGCTCAGCAAGCCCGACGAAGTGGTGGAGGCGCATGGCGTCACCATCCTGGGGCCGACCAACCTGCCGGGCGCTTTGGCAGTGGATGCGTCCTCGCTCTATGCGCGCAACCTGTTCAACTTCCTGTCGCTGATCGTAGACAAGAAAACCGGCGTCCTGGCGCTGGACTGGAACGATGAGATTGTCAAAGGCTCGGCCGTCACCAAGGACGGCGCGCCGGTACCGCGGGGCTGACCAATGGAAATGATCGATCCTTTCGTGTTTCGCCTGTCCATCTTCGTGCTGGCGATCTTAGTGGGATATTTCGTGGTGTGGGGCGTGACACCAGCGCTGCACACCCCGCTGATGGCGGTGACCAACGCGATCTCCTCGGTGATCGTGGTGGGCGCGCTGGTCGCGGTGGCGGTGCCGGTGGTCGGCGACGCCTCCTGGATTTCCAAGGGCCTGGGTTTCTTCGCGCTGATCATGGCGTCGGTGAACATCTTTGGCGGCTTCCTGGTCACCGCCCGCATGCTGGCGATGTACAAGAAGAAGGCGAAGTAAGATGAACACCGCCGATATTGCCGCACTTCTTTATCTGGTTTCCGGCGTCCTCTTCATCCTGGCGCTCAAGGGCCTGTCCTCGCCAGCCACCAGTCAGGCGGGCAACCGCAACGGCATGCTGGGCATGGCGCTGGCTATCGCCACTACTCTGTGGGTGGCTAAGGTTTCCGATCCCGTGACCATTGGCCTGATCGTGGGCGGTCTGGCCATCGGCGGCGGCATCGGCGCGGTGATGGCCAAGCGCATCGCCATGACGGCAATGCCTCAGCTGGTCGCGGCCTTTCACAGCCTTGTAGGCCTGGCGGCGGTGTTCGCGGCGGGCGCGGCCTTCTATTCGCCAGAGTCTTTCGGCATCTGCCAGCTGGATGGCAGTGGCGTCTGCACCGGATTGATCAAGGCACAGAGCCTGGTCGAAATGAGCCTGGGCGTCGCCATCGGTATCATCACCTTTGCCGGCTCGCTGATCGCCTTCGCCAAACTGAACGGCAACATGAAGGGCGCGCCCATCATGCTGCCGGGGCGGCATCTGCTGAACCTGGCGCTGTTCGCCTCGATCATCGGCCTGATCGTCTGTTTCGTGATGGATCAGCAGGAATGGACCTTCTGGGCGATCACGGGCCTGGCTTTCATCTTCGGCATCACCCTTATCATCCCCATCGGCGGCGCCGACATGCAGGTGGTAGTCTCGATGCTGAATTCCTATTCGGGATGGGCGGCGGCCGGCATCGGCTTCACGCTCGAGAACACCGCCCTGATCATCACCGGCGCGCTGGTAGGTTCGTCGGGCGCCATCCTGTCCTACATCATGTGCAAGGGCATGAACCGCAGCTTCGTCAGCGTCATCGCCGGCGGTTTCGGCGGCGACACCAGTGCGGCCGCTGCGGGCGCGGTGGAAACCCGCCCGGTCAAGCAAGGCTCGTCGGACGATGCGGCCTTCATCATGAAGAACGCCTCCAGCGTCATCATCGTGCCGGGCTACGGCATGGCGGTGGCCCAGGCCCAGCATGCCTTGCGCGAAATGGCCGACAAGCTGAAGGCCGAAGGCGTGAAAGTCAGCTACGCCATCCATCCGGTGGCGGGACGCATGCCCGGACACATGAACGTGCTGCTGGCGGAAGCCAATGTGCCTTACGATGAAGTGTTCGAACTGGAAGACATCAACAGCCAGTTCGCCCAGGCCGATGTCGCCTATGTCATCGGCGCCAACGACGTCACCAATCCCAGCGCCAAGACCGATCCCAAATCGCCGATCTTTGGCATGCCGGTGCTGGACGTGGAAAAGGCCAAGACCGTGCTGTTCATCAAGCGCGGCATGGGCGCCGGTTATGCCGGCGTGGAGAACGAGCTGTTCTTCCGCGACAACACCATGATGCTATTCGCCGACGCCAAGAAGATGACCGAAGAAATCGTCAAGGCGCTTGACCATTAATATCCGCGAAGCACGGCTGCCGCAGGACGAATCTGCGATCCTGTCTTTCATCATTGGTCTGCAGGATTACGAGGCGGGCCTTGAGTCCGACCGCCGCCGCGATCCCGACTTCGCCATCGACCATTGGCGTGACGTCCAGCATCGCTGTGCCGAGAAGCACGGCGCCATGTTCATCGCCGAAGAGAATGGCGAGCCGCTGGGCTGGGCCTTTGCCTATGAGGAACATGGCCAGCTTTTATCAAGGAGCCGGAACGCCGCCACGGCTTCCTGGCCGAACTGTTCGTGGTGCCGGATGCGCGCGGCAAGGGGCTTGGCCGCGCGCTGATGACAGCCTGCGAAGGCTGGTCGCGGGACCGGAGCCACAAGCTTCTGATGGTGGGCGTGCTGGCGCATAACCGCCGCGCCATCCGGTCCTTTGAGGGCGCCGGATTTTCGCCCTATACTTTGCTCCTGCGGCGATACCTGTAATTTCGGAGCGGCGATGAAAGCTTGCCTCACACTGCTGGCCTGCCTTGCTTTGCTGGCGCCCGCCGCCGCACAGCCGGATATGTCTGCCGCCAACATCAAGGCCTACATGGCGTTCCTGGCCAGCGACAAGTTGAAAGGCCGCGAGGCCGGTTCGCCCGAATATGACCTGGCAGCCAAATATGTCGCCGACCAGATGAAACAGATCGGGCTGGTACCCGGGGGTGACAAGGGCTCCTATTTCCAGCATGTGCCGCTGGTGGCCTGGCGTCCGCGCGACCAAGGCAAGGTCGCGCTGACCGGCGCGGACGGCCGCGCCATTCCGCTGGTGTTCGGCAAGGATTATCTCACCGGCGACAGCCCCCTTTCGGAGAATCTGGCGGTAAATGCGCCGCTGGTGTTCGTGGGCTATGGGTTGGTGGCGCCCGAACATGGCCGTGACGATTACAAAGGCCTGGATGTGAAGGGCAAGATCGTGGTGGCGCTGTCCGGCGCGCC
>JAPLPI010000171.1 GCA_026400305.1 Alphaproteobacteria bacterium
CTGGGATAGCGCGCTTGGCAAAGATATCCAGAATGCCCGCTTCCATTGCCGCGCCCATCTTCTCCATCCGGGGATAGAGCGAATCCTTGGTGGCGACGAGGTAACGCACTGTCTCGATGGCGGCCGCGACCGCCACCGGATGGCCATTGTAGGTGCCCGCCACAAAGGGGCGGCGCGCCGGATCCGGATCGATGATGGAGTCCATGTACTCGGCCTTGCCGCCGACCACGGCGAGCGGAAAGCCATTTGCCACCGCCTTGCCATAAACGACAAGATCAGGGCGCACACCGCTGATCTCGCTATAGCCACCAACGGCATGGCGGAAGCCGGTTTTCACTTCGTCGAACACCAGCAGGAAGCCGAACTCATCCGCCAGGTCGCGCAGGCCATCGAGATAACCCAGCTTGGGCTTCACCACCCCGATATTTTGCAACAGCGGCTCGGTGATCAGGGCGGCGACGGGATAGCGGCGGCAGACATAGCGCACTGATTCCAGGTCATTGTAGTTCACCGCATGGGTGTAGCCGTTCTGGGTAATGGTGGTCCCGGCTCCCAGCGGCTTCAGCGGATATTCGCCCGGCGACACGCGCGGCCCGATTTCGGCCAGGGTGTTGAAGACGTTTGTCGCCAGCTCGTCGTGATTGCCATTATAGCCGCCCTGCATCACGATGATGTGCTGGCGGTTGGTGACGGCGCGCGCAATGCGGATGGCCAGCGACGTAGCCTCGCTGCCGGTGTTCATCAAGGTGATCTTGTCGACCGCCGGCACATTCTCGCAGATCAGCTCTGCCAGACGGCCTTCGGAAATGGACGGCCCGGCACCGAAAAGGCTGTCGCCGCTGTTCAGCGCTGCGGCGGCGGCCATGTTGATCGTCTTGAAATTATGCCCAAGGAAATAGGGGGCAAAGCCAGCGTGATAATCGATATAGCGCTTGCCTTCGGTGTCCCACAGATAGGCGCCCTCGGCCTTCACAAAGGTGATGGCAGGATCGATGGCGCGGTTGACCGAGGAAATGCCGCCCGGAATGTAGCGGCGGTTGTGCTGCAGTACCGTTTCTGCGGAGGGTTTATCCATGGGCGGCTTCTAATGTCCTGAGAGATTTGGTGGTGTCGTCGATCACTTGTTCCATGCAACCAGGCTGGAACAGGGAAATCTTGATCTGGTAAAGACCCGGCTTGTCATAGGTCTCGGCGGGCGCCAGGTAACCGACATTGCCGTTGACGATGTTCAGCACCATCACGGCATGGCCGGGAAAACGGGCGCGAATTTCCTTCTGGTAGGCGCTGTAGGGTTCGGCCGGCGCACCCACCAAAAACGCATCGCCTAGCTGAACCAGGGTCGTAGATACGGTGCGAGATTTTCCTTCGCCCACGTCACGGCGCACCATCAAGCGGCGCTCAATCCGCTCCTTCAGCGGACGGTCGGTGCAATTCTTCAACTGCTCCAGCAACTCCGCTTCGGTCGGCAGGTTGACGTAAGGCAGTTCGGTTTCCGACCGCGTGATCTTTAGCGCTGTGCTGGCGAGCTTGGAGCGCAGGCTCCAGCGGCCCAGCCGCGCGCCGGAGTCTTCGATCCGGTCGAAAGCAATTTCCTGTTCCGGCGGCAGCATGCCGGTCAAAGTGGACAGCGCGGCATAACCCAGCTGGCGACCATTCTGGTCGGCGATGGCGGTGTCGCTTTCATAGGAACGCAACGGCGTCATGTCGCCGGACGCGCCGTGCAGGAAGAAACAGGGCGCCCCGCCCGTGTCACGCTCCACCACTTCGCGCATGGCGCCATAGTAATCGGGCGAGATCATCTTGTTGCCGCCGCCTAGCGATACCGGATGGCAGGCATAGTTGACCATGGTGGCGATGATCTTGCCCTTCGCGTCGGTGACGCGGCCCACCAGCACCGTGTCGTCGCTGGGACCGTCGGGATTGACGCTGCAAAGAAAAGTCTCGCTGTCCAGCACCAGATCGCGGTTACGCGCCAGATCACAGCGCCCGCTGGACCAGGACGCCACGGCCGGCTGCACATTCGCTTTGGATTCCAGAATGACCTTGACCGCGCCTTCCACAATCTTGTCGCGATAGGGTGGGATCAGCTCGCCGCCCTGACGATTCAGATTCTGCAGGTTGGTGATGGGCCCCGAATGGGTATGACCCATATGGGTGATGAGCTGGTCAGTGTGGATGCCCGATTGCTCCAGGATGCGCTCGCGAATTTCCATCTCATGCGCGTTGTCATACCACCAGCCCAGGTCGAAGCAGACCAGGTACAATTCGATCTTGGGATCGCCGCCGCAAATGAACATGCTGGTGACATAGAGCGGGCGATGGATGCCTTCGGCCGCGTCATGCTTGGCGCTGCCCCAGGAGCGCGAATAGATGCCGTTGGGCGGCGTGATATCGGCCTTTGCGACGCCGATTTCGCCTTTGAACTCCGATTGCCGGATTACCAGATCGGCGAGGTTTTTCTTATTCATGGCCCTGTTCCTGTCGGAAAGAAGAGTTGGGAGAATATCACCATGCCGGCCAAGGTCAGCGCCAATGACAGGCCGGCCCACAGCACCACGCTGCTGTACCATTTCTCGCCCAGGCCCTGGCGCAGGGTTTCCCCGGAATTCCAGAAAGTCACAGGGTCCGGATCGGTTCCTGGGGTCGGGGCGGGGTGCGCCAGGGTCCCGAATATGCAGGCCAGCATCGAAAGCGCCAGGCACACCGGCGCCTGGTTGCCGAAGGGATAGAACCAGCCCGGCAATGCCGGGAAAGGCCAGAGAAGGGCCGTCACTTTCAGGGCGATACCCACACCAAAGCCGGTAATGATGGCGGCGATGGCGCCCGCGCCATTAGTGCGCCTCCAGAGTAGGCCCACCCACAGGATGGCGGCGAAGGGCGGCGCCACCAGCGCATTGATGGTCTGCATATATTGATAGATGCCGGCATCCATCCGGCTTATGGCAATGGCCATGGCGATGCCGGCCAGAATGGAGGCCATCGACGCCCAGATGCCAAAGCGGACTTTCTGCTTTTCCGTGGCGTGTTTATTGATCAGCGCCGCATAAATGTCGAAGGTCAGGATCGCGCCAGTCGCATTGACCACCGAGGCGACGGTAGACTGGACGGCGCAGATCAAGACCGCCAGCAACAAGCCCCGCAGGCCTACCGGAAAGAACTCCCGCACCAGCACGACAAAACCGCCATCGGCGCGATGGTTGGCCGTGGCCCAGTCCTCCAGCATGAATTCGGGATGGCGCGCGAACAGAATCAGGCCCGGCAACACAATAATCAGCGGCAGGAACAACTTGGCGTAGCCAGCCATCACCATGCCCATGCGGGCATGCCAGATGTCGCGCGCGCCGAGTACGCGCTGGACGATGAACTGGTTCATCACCCCGTACCATACCCCCACCGCCAGGAAACCGAACATGGTGCCGGTCCAGGGCACCAGGGGATGATCCGGCGGCTGCCATACCGTCATGCGATTGTAAGCGCCGTAATGGGTCAGATGCGGCGTACTGGCGTTCAACGCCTGGTGCCAGATGCCGCCGGCGGCGACATTCTTGTCGATCACATAATTGAAGCCGATAGACCGCCCAACCACCGGCAAAGATGCCGGTACCAACAATGCACCACATCAGCGGCCAGCCGAAGAAACCAGCCAGCGCCAGCCCGCCGGCATACATCACCGCCGCCATGAAGATGGTGATGTTGGCGAAAATGGTCAGTAGGGCAAAAGCCAGCCGCACCCCCGGCCCAAACCGCTTGGCTAGATACTCCGGCACGGTGGTGATGCGCGCCCGGATCAGGAAGGGCACGAACAGGAAGACGATGATCACTTCGGCCAGGGTGGTCTGCCACTGAGCCAGGGCGGTCGGCATGCCCAGCAGATAGCTGGCGCCGATCAGGCCAATGAAATGCTCGGTGGATACATTGGCGGCAATATAAGAGCCGCCGACCACGTACCAGGGCAGCCGCCGGCCGGCCAAAAAATAGTCACTGGAGGACCCGCGCTCGCCGCGGCCGGAAACAAAGCCCACCACGCACAGCGCCGCCAAGAAAACGAAAAACTCGACATAGTCGAGCGGCAACATCGCCAATGTCGAACCAGAACCCAATATTGCCCCGTCCGGCGCTTTTCCCGCCGCCCCTTTTGTGGCTAGTGTAACCGGCCCCTGCTAACTCCGCCACCGGCAAAAGTGACATGATCGAACAGCCCAAACTCCAGCAAGAGGACAGCGCCTTCATCACCCTGCAGGGCCCGCTGCTGGGCGATGCCAGCGCCGACATCAATGCCGGCATCCATATGTCGATCAACGGCTTCGCGGTGGGACTTCGCAACAGCGGCTGATAACAATAAGAGGAAACGCATGAAACGGATCTTGTTCGCAGCGGCGTTGCTGATGCCGCTGGCGGGAATGGCGCAGGAGCTGCCCCGTCCGGCGCCCACGCCGGGCGACAGCCGCGAATTTCCCACACCTCGCATGGTCGAGGGGCAATATTGGGATGCAAGGCCGCCGGAAAAGGCTGACGACAAACCGCTGTTCCAGCAGCAAACCCGCGCGCCCTATCACAAGGTGCACGACTATAGAGTCACCACAGTCACCGACAAGCTGCACCTGCCTTGGTCCATAGCGTTCCTGCTGGATGGTAAGATGCTGGTGACGGAGAAGTATCCCGCCCACTTTCGTATCGTCAGCGCCGACGGCAGCATGACCGAGCCGCTCGCCGGACTTGCCGACCTAGCATCGGCGCGCACCCTGGGGCTGTTGGATGTCGTGCTGGCGCCGGACTTCCCCAAGAGCCACCGTATCTATTTTTCTTTCTTCGACACTTTGCCCAAGGGCAACAGCAACACCTATCTGGCCCATGCCGTGCTCGACCAAGTCGGCAACGCCGTGCATGACGTGACGGTTATCTATCGCGGCGTGCCGGAGCTGCCGATGCAGAACTTTTCCATGAAGCAGGGCGGCCGCATCGTCATCGCGCGCGACGGCACCATCTTCATGACGGTGGGCGACCGCGATGGCAACCGCAAGGCGGACTATGATCAGCAGCTGGCGCAGAAGCTGGATGTCGATGTCGGCAAGATCATCCATGTGACGCCGGACGGCTTGCCCGCGCCCAACAACCCATTTCTCAACCGCAGCGATGTGCGGCCCGAGATCTGGGCCTATGGCATCCGAAGCCCGGAAGGGTTCGTGATGGCGCCCGACGGCACGCTTTGGGAAACCGAACACGGCCCGCGCGGCGGCGACGAACTGAACAGGATCCAGCGCGGCAAGAATTATGGCTGGCCGATCATCACCCATGGCGTAGACTATCCGGGCAGCCCCATCGGCGAAGGCATTGTCGCCAAGAATGGCCTAGAGCAGCCGGTCTATTACTGGGATCCGGTGATCGCGCCTTCGGGCCTGGCGTTTTACAAGGGCAAGCTGTTTCCCAGGTGGAATGGCAACCTGCTGGCAGGCGCGCTGCGCGGGATGGGCGTCTATCGTCTGGAAGTAAAGAACGGCAAGATCGTCGCGGAAGAGCCGCTGCTGACCGATAGGAAAGAGCGCATCCGCGACGTGCGGGTGGGGCCCGACGGCGCGGTCTATGTCCTGACCGAGCAGAAGGCACTGCTGAAGCTGACGCCGAACTAGGAGAAAATCACCGTCTTGCGGCCATTGAGCAGGATGCGGTGTTCGCAATGCCATTTCTTGAACAGTGACATGGCTCACTCCTGTTGCTTACAGCGGTAATGGACAGGAGGCGGGGCGGTTCCCGTCCTGGGTTGCACTCCCCCCGCCGATGGTCTGAAATAAAAGCCTTAAGCCCTGGTGAAGGCATTTTGGGAGCAAATCATGAAAGTGGGTGTGTTCACGCCGCTGCTGTCGGCCCTGCCGCTGGACCAGGTGCTGAAAAAGCTGAAATCGCTGAACATCGATACGGTAGAATTCGGCACCGGCAATTATCCCGGCGACGCCCATGCCAAGCTGTCCATGCTGGACAATCCGGCGGAGTTGGCCACCTTCAAGAGCAAGATCGCGGACGCCGGGTTCACCATCTCGGCCTTGTCCAGCCACGGCAATCCCCTGCATCCCGACAAGGCGATTGCCGCCAAGTATGCCGAGACCAGCAAGAAGACTATTTTGCTGGCCGAGAAGCTCGGCGTGAAGACGGTGGTGGATTTTTCCGGCTGCCCCGGCGATTCAGTTGGCGCCAAATTTCCCAACTGGGTCACATGTTCCTGGCCTCCGGAATATCTGGAAATCCTGAACTGGCAGTGGGACAATGTGGTGACGCCTTACTGGAAGGCGCATGGCAAGTTCGCCGCCGATCACGGCGTGAAGGTTGCCATCGAGATGCATCCCGGCTTTGTCGTCTACAATCCCGAGACCATGCTGCGCCTGCGCGCCATCGCCGGCCCGTCGGTGGGCGCCAACCTGGACCCCAGCCATCTGTTCTGGCAGGGCATCGATCCCATCGTGGCGGTGCGCGAGCTGGGCGATGCCATCCATTATGTCCATGCCAAGGACACCCAGCTGTTCCCCATCAACGTACTGCGCAACGGCGTGCTGGATACCAAGAGCTATACCGACGAACGTCACCGTTCCTGGATCTTCCGCACCGTGGGCTATGGCCACAGCGCCGAATGGTGGAGCGAATTCATCTCCACCTTGCGCATGTATGGCTATGACGATGTCCTATCCATAGAGCATGAAGACAGCCTGATGTCGCCCGATGAGGGCTTGACCAAGGCCGCGACGCTCCTGGCCCAGGTCATCATCCGGGAAAAGCCGGCCGCGGCCTGGTGGGTGTGATGGAACGCATTCGCACCGCGGTGATCGGCACCGGCTTCATGGGCCGAGTGCATCTGGAAGCGCTACGCCGCATCGAGCATGTGGACGTGGTGGAAGTGGCCGCCACCAGTCCCGACAAGGCGCACGCCGCCGCCGAAGGCTATAATGTGCCGAAAAGCACGAGCGACTGGCAGGACGCAATGCGTGATCCGTCCATCGACGCGGTGCATGTCTGCACCCCGAATGATTCTCATTTTCCCATCGCCAAGGCGGCGCTGGAAGCGGGCAAGCATGTGCTGTGCGAAAAGCCGCTGGCCATGTCCAGCGCGCAGGCGCGGGAACTGGCTGAGCTGGCGGCGGCCAGAAAACTGCGCAACGCGCTGTCCCACAATCTGCGCTTCTATCCAATGGTGCAGCAGATGCGGGCAATGCGGGAAGCGGGCGCCTTCGGCGAAATCCTGGTGGTCCAGGGCACCTATTCCCAGGACTGGATGCTTTACGAAACCGACTGGAACTGGCGCGTCGACCCATCCGTCAGCGGCCCGTCGCGGGTCATGGCCGATATCGGTTCGCACTTCTTCGACATGGCCGAGCATGTCACCGGACTGAAGGTGTCTTCGGTGTGCAGCGATTTGCAGATATTCTGGCCCACCCGCAAACACCCAAAATCTGGCGGCGAGACCTTCTCCGGCAAGACCGCGGGCGAGACAGTGGATACCAAGATCGTCACCGAGGATTTCGGCAGCACCCTGTTCCATATGGGCAAAGCGCGCGGCGCCATGACCGCCAGCCAGGTTTCGGCCGGGCGCAAGAACGGGTTGGTGCTGGAGGTCTACGGTACCAAGGGCGGCGCCACCTGGCGGCAGGAAACGCCGGAGGAACTGTGGCTGGGCCACCGCGATGCGCCCAACCAGGTGATGATGAAAGACCCGTCCCTGCTGGACAGACACGCTGCCGCTTTCGCGGACTATCCCGGCGGCCATGCCGAGGGTTATCCCGACACCCACAAGCAGCTGTACCAGCGCTTTTATGCCTCGATCAGCGATCCGTCACTGACGCCGGACTATCCGCAGTTCGCCGATGGCCTGCGTCAGATGAAAATCTTGGACGCCGAGCTGGCCAGCCACAAATCCCGCGCCTGGGTGGACGTGTCGGCGTGAAGACGGCGATTAGCGTCTTCCTTCTGGGGATCAGTACGGCGATGGCCGCGCCGTCCAGCTATCCGGATTGGGCCTATGCCGTGCCCACGCCGCAGAATGAAGCCACCGCGCCCAAGGACGACGGCACCAAGTTCACGCTGCCGGGCGCGGCCGGCCCTTTCACCCGCGGCCAGACGGCAGGCGCGGGCTACACCCCGCCCGCCGACTGGTATCCGGGCGATCATCCTTCCATGCCCAATACCGTAGCCGCCGGCAATACGGCTCGCGGTATCACCGCCTGCGCCGGTTGCCATTACCCCAACGGCAAGGGCCGGCCGCAGAACGCTAATATCGCGGGGCTGAACGCCGACTATCTCGCCCGCCAGTTGCGGGAGTTCAAATCGGGCGCACGCCACAGCGCCGAGCCGCGCAAGAAGAACGCCCAGCAGATGGTGGACATCGCCAAGGCCATGACCGACGGCGAGATCACCGAGGCGGCGTCTTATTATGCGTCCCTGCCGCCAACCGTGCCGATCAAGGTGGTGCAGGCGGTGATGGTGCCGCAGATGCGCAGTCAGGAAGGCATGTGGCTGCCCCATGAAAGCGGCGCGCGCGAGCCCATCGGCATGCGCATCATCGAGACACCCGCCAATGTGGACCGCGAACAGTTGCGCGATCCCCATGCCGGGTTCATCACCTACGTTCCGCGCGGCGCCCTCGCAAAGGGCGAGCGGCTGACCGAAAAGCTACGCTGCGCCGGGTGCCATGGCGAAGGACTGAAGGGCGCCGATGCCCCGGGCATTGCCGGCCGCTCGCCCAGCTACCTGGGCCGCCAATTGTATGACTTCCAGCAGGGCATGCGGCATGGCGAGATGGCGGCTGCGATGCAGCCCATCGTGGCCAAGCTGAGCGCCGCCGATATCATCAACCTCACGGCCTATGCCGCATCTCTTCCGGTGAAATAATGACCAAACCCGTGGTGGCAATCACCTTCGGCGACGCTTCCGGAATCGGGCCGGAACTGGTGGCAAGGTTTCTAACCCGTCCCGAAATATCGGCGGCACAGATCGTCCTGGTGGGCGATCCCTGGGTATGGGCACAAGGCCAGAAAATCGCCGGCGTCTCGCCGGCGGTCAACGTTATCAAGGACTGGTCCGAAGCCCGCCACGGCGACGGCACACCGATGCTACTCGAAATGCAGACGGTCGCGCAGACCGATATCGTTCAGGGCCAGGTCACGGCGGCGGCAGGTCGCGGCGCGCGCGCGGCCCTCACCGCCTGCCTGGACGCCGCGGTGCGCGGCGATACCGATGCGGTCTGCTTTGCGCCCCTCAACAAGCAGGCCATGAAGAAGGGCGGCATGGCGTTCGAGGATGAACAGCATTTCTTCGCCCACCATCTGGGTGTCACCAGCTATTTCTGCGAGTTCAACACGCTGGGCACGCTGTGGACCTCGCGCATTTCCAGCCATGTCCCGCTGGCCGACATTCCCAAATATGTCACCAAGGAGCGCATCAAGGCGGCGGCGCAGTTGACCTTCCAGACCCTGAAGCGCGCCGGTTTTGCCCAACCGCGGGTGGCGCTGGCGGCGCTCAATCCCCATGGCGGCGATGGCGGCACCTGCGGCCGCGAGGAGATCGACATCATCGAACCGGCGGCCAAAGAATTGAATGACGAAGGTCTGCCCATCCTGGGCCCCTTCCCGGCCGACACGATTTTCCTGAAGGCGCGCGATGGCCTTTTGGACAGCGTCGTCACCATGTATCACGATCAGGGCCAGGTGGCGGTCAAACTGCTGGGCTTCGAGCGCGGCGTGACAGTGGCCGGTGGCCTACCGGTGCCGATCACCACTCCGGCCCACGGCACGGCCTTCGATATCGTGGGACAGGGCAAGGCCAATGCCGAAGCCATGACCCAGGCTTTCCTGCTGGCGGCCAAGATGGGCGCCGCTGCTAGATAATGTGGGCTTCGGCCTGCAGCAGGGCGCGGATATAGCCGAAATCGAAAGCATAGCTTTCGTTGGGCCCGTTGGGACTGTCCTTGAAGCGCGGCGCGTGGTCGGGCATCAACAACCCGTCATAGCCGACTTCGCGATAGACCTTCACGGCTTTCACAAAATCCACATCGCCTTCATCCGGAAACGTCTCGACGAAATCATCGCGCTTGCCGCGAATGTTGCGGAAATGGACGTTGAAGATTTTCTTACGGCTGCCAAAATAGCGGATGACATCAAAAATATCCTTGCCCGGCTCCTGCAGCATTTCCGACATGGTGCCCTGGCAGAAGTTCAACCCGTGATAGGGATTTTCGTGAATGGCGACGAAGCGCTTAACGCCCTCCACCGTGCCTAGCACCCGCTGGATGCCGCGATAGCCGGACGGCGGCACACCCGGATCATGGGGATGCAGCGCCAGCTTGACCTTGTATTCGGCGGCCACCGGCACCACCCGCTCCAAAAAATAGGTGATGCGTTCCCAGAACATGTCGCCCGGCACCACTCCCGCTTTGGTCAGCGGCAAATCCTTGGGCGCATCGGCCAGTTTCCAGACCGTATATAAAGCATCGCCACGCCCCTGCACGGTGCCGCTGCGCATGGCGCCCAGCAAATTCAGCGCATACTTGATGCATGGAATGCCGGCGGCCGCGACATTCCTGATGTGGATCTGGAACCCTTCGATATCGCGGTCGCGCTCCGGGCCTTCACCCAGGTTGATGGCGGGATGCTCTTGTTGATCGACATTCTGGGTCGGCAACGCGCATTCGGCGATGTCCATGGTCAGCTTGTGGCGCTCGCACAGATCGCGCGCCCGCTTCAGTTCTTCCACCGTGGCATAGACGCGGGTGGGATCGGCCATCTGGGCGGCACAGCCCACGCCATCGACGCCGAAACGCGCCAGATAGCCGGCTGCCTTGTCGGTCAGAACGCCCTGCATCTCGTGACCGATGCGTGCCTTGACCGGCTTGAGCGCTGACTTGCAGGCGGGCGCGGCATCGGCAGCAGGCGCCAGCGGAGCGGCCGCGGCGAGCCCCAGAGCCGTGACAAACCGGCGGCGATTTTCCATAGGCGTTTCCTTTTATTTGGGACCCGGCAATGTGCGATACGCCGCCCGGTCCATCTGGAACGAGCTGATCCACAGCGTATCTCCGATCACCAGGCCGGTGGCGATGCCGCCAAAGGCGGGATTGGGTTCGCCGTATGCCAGTATCTTCCAGGTCATGGCCTTGGGGTCCAGCTGCGATACCACCCAGCCGCGATGGCAGTTCATGTTGCCGTGGGCGTCCTGGATCTGTTTTCGGGTACCGCCACAGGCCGGCTCGTCGAACATCATGCCTGCCGCAATCAGCCGGTTTCCGCTCCAGTGGATATTGTCCAGATTGTACCAGGGCGTCTTTATGGTACGCGCCGGCTTGGATGTGTCCGCGCGGTTGTAGACCGCCACCATCTGGGTGCCGGACACCGCGATATAGAACTCGGTCTCATCCGGCGAAATCTCTATGCCGTTGTTGCCGGACAGCTCGGTGCCGGGCAGCAGGCGAAGCTGCTTGTCCTTGGGCGTCCATTCCCACACCCCGCCGGTGACGTTTCCGCTGATGAAGTCGGTCATACCGCCATGCATCTGCACATTGGCCAGGATGGCGCCGCCCTTCGTCGCTGTGACGCTATTAGTCTTGAAGTCGGCTGGTAGCTTGACGCAGCCGGTCCAGCTGATGGCAGGTTCGACCCCGCGCCCATCCACGGCAAAGACCTGGATGCTTTCGAATGGCAGATGGGTGACCGAATACAGCGTATAGGTACCCGCCACCGCAGCAGGCCGCAGCGCCAACCCGTGGCTGTTGAAACTGGCAGGCGCGCTCATGCAGTCCGGATAGGCCTTGCGGTCGGGCTTTGACGTCCCCGTGAAGAAGCGTTTGGTGGCCTTGGCCTGGCTGTCGATCAGGAAAATTCCGCCCTTGTCGCCCATGCCGCTAGCGACGATCCACTTACTGGCGCCGATCTGCAGCAGGTCTTCGGGTTGGTCCAAACCGCAAACAAAGTTCAGACCCATCGACGGGGTGCAGGGGGCGGTCTCCTTGGCGGGATGGGGAACGCCTTGTAGTTGAGGGTCGGGCTGCTGCGCCAAGGCGGCCAGCGGCAGCAGCAAGGCTGCGGCGATGGGCAGGACTTTCATAGCGCTTCCCCTTTTTGCGGGTAGCCTAGCCATTATTTGGGTGGCGGCAAATCGCCCATCTCCGCGCAGGTCTTCGTCGCTGATGTATCGAAGGCCGGCGGCGCGGACGCTCCTGCGCCGGTCATGACTGGGCAGTATGGACTTGCAACGTCCCCATGCTGCCAAAGTTCCGGTTCAGGCGCGCTGACGGCGCCCATACAGCATGGTAATGTTGATACGCCGGTTCTCATAACCCTCCGCAAAGGTGATCCGGTCGGTCTTGTGGAACAGGTTGGAATCAAAGATCACCGCCCGGTTGACCCGATACGGTACCCTTACGGTCCTGGCGCCCTGCTCTTCCAGGAAGGCATAGGCGGCGCTTTCATCGGAATTGAACTTGGCGAAATCCCATTCCAGCGGCGCCGCCTTGTCCCAGATCACAAGCCCGCCGCCTTCGCCATCCAGGTTGGCCGCGTCCGGGGTGATCCAGAAATTCACATTCACCGCCGCTTCATCGGCATGAATGCCGATGCCATCCAGGGTGCTGTCGTATTTGAAAGCCCAGTGATAGCGCAGGGGGTGGCGCGCAAAGATCTCCTGAAACGTGGCGCTGAGTTCATCGGCTACCTGCGCCAGCAGCGGGGCGGCAAAGCCGGATTCCGGAAAGGCGCCGAGATATCCCTGGGGGAAGGAGGTGTGCCAGATCTGCGAGCCCAGCGTATAGCGGTGCAGCGCAGTCAGCGCTTCATCGGTGAGCAGATTGTCGATCACCACGATTTTCGGGTCACTGTCCGCCCAGGCCTTGGCGGCAGGCTCGGCATTCAGAGGGTTGATGGCGCGGCTTAACAGCCGTTCGCCACTAGTGATACGCGCGTCTTCCTTGTTCGCAGCGCGCCAAGCCGCCTGTTCTTCGTTGTGCTTGCGTTCATGCGCCAGCTTGGCGCTGTCCGGCTTGTCGCCGCCAAAGGCGTGGCTGGCCGCCAGGCGGAAAGATGCGAAGCTTTCCTCCAGACGGTTCATTTCACTCAGCACCTTGCCGCGATTGGCCAGCGCAGCGGCATGACCGGGCTGCAGCGCCAGTGCGCGATCCAAAGTCTCCAACGCGTCATCGAACCGCGCCAACTCGCGCAAGGCAAAACCGCGATTGCTCAGCGCGGCCACCAAATTGGGTTGCAGCTTCAGCGCCCGATCCGCGCTTTCCAGTGCGCCCTGCGGGCGACCCATCTCCGACAAGGCCGCGCCGCGCACTGTCCAGGTTTCCGCCAAGTCTGGCCGGGCCGCCAGCACGGCTTCATAGTCGGCCAGCGCCGCATCAAAGCGCTTCAGCTCGCGCAGCATGTTGCCACGATTGTGCAGTGCCTCGATATTGCCGGGCGACAGCGCCAGGGCACGGCCATAACTGTCCGCAGCCTCCTCACGCCGGCCCAATCCGGCCTGCACATGGCCCAGGTTGATCCAGGCATCGGATATCGCGGGATTCTGCTTCAACGCGGCGGTAATTAGTTCGATGGCGGCGTCATGGCGACCCTGCTGGAAACGGATCACACCCAGCATGTGGCGCGGCGCGAAGGCAGAAGGCTCCCGGAGCAGGACCTGCTGGTACAGCCGTTCGGCGCTCGCCATATCGCCGCGCTGGTGCGCGGTGAGACCCAAGTCGAACAGATCCTGCAATTGATCGCGCGAAACGTTCATGGCGGGGGTTCATACAGGAAAAACGCCGCCCACGCCTATTTTTCCGTCATCTTCAATTCGGTGCCGGTTTCGCCATTTTTCAGGCGCCCAACATGCAGCTTCACCAGGTAATCGTCGGACCCCGAAGCGTCCAGATCGCCGAACAGCGCGCCATCGCCGGCTGTCATGCTGTCATAGGCCCGCTGATAGCGTTGCAGGAACGTCTGTTCCCAGAGCCCCCCATGCAGTGGCTCCCACAGGTCAAGCGCCGTGGTCTTGCCCTTGACGATGGCCGATATGATGGGGCGGAAGGGAATGTCGGTGCAGGCGGCGCGGGTAACACCGCTGACGCATAGCCGGGTGCCGAAATACTTGTTGATGCCCTCCAGCCGCGCCGCGGTGTTCACCGCGTCCCCGGACGCTGTATAGGTAAAGCGGGCATGGCTGCCGAAATTGCCCACCACCGCCACGCCGGTATGCACGCCGATGCGGGTCACGCCCAGGGACACACCATCGGCATTCTTCTTCTTACGGTATTCCTCGCTGAACGTGTCCATGTCCAGCATGCAACGCACCGCGCTTGACTGATGGTCGACCAGGTCCAGCGGCGCATTGAAAATGGCGAACACCGCATCGCCGATAAACTTGTCCACCATGCCGCCATGCTTCATCACCAGGTTTGTCATGCCGTCCAGGTAATTGTTCAGCACATGGGCCAGCTGGATAGCGTCGATCTGCTCGGACATGGTGGTGAAATTGGCGATGTCCGAGAACAGGAAGGTCATTTCCCGGCGCTCGCCTTCCAGGTTCATGCTGGAGGGATCGGCCACCATCCGCTCTACGATGGCGGGCGAGACGTAGCGAGAAAAAGCGCCCTGGATGAAGGCCTTTTGCTTGCGCGCCTCGCGGCCACTCAAGGCTTCCATGCTGAAGAAGGAGACTACCAGGGCCAGGGATGGCGCCATCAGGGAGAGGATCACATTGGCATAATGGTAGAGCGCCACGCCGCCTGCCCCAAATACCGGCAACAGCAGCATCACACCAATCGCCCGTGTCCAGAGCGAGGCGTTGACGACCGCCAGGCCAGCGCCCAGCAGCGCCAGCGCCAGGGTGACAGCGAAATTGAGCTGCCAGCCGGCAATGGGCGATTTCTTGTGATGGATCAGCTGCGACAGGGCATGGGCCTGGATCACAATGCCCGGCAATTGACCGTCATCGCCGGCATAGACCACCGAAAAGGGCGTACGGTGGCGGTCCACCAGGGTCACGTCCGATCCGATCAGAACGATCTTGTCCTTGAACCAGGTTTCGAACACCGCCGACAGCGCCGGGTTGGCGACCATGGCGGCGGAGTACTGCACGAAGGGTTTGGGGCGGGGATCAAGCTCCGTGGGCGCGGGACGTCCGCGCCAGACAATCGCCACGCTTTTCTCCGGTGTTTCCACCCCAACCTTGGCCGCCACGGCGCGCGCGACGCCGGGAATGTAATGACCGCCCACCTTGGCGCCGGGAAAAACGTAGCGGGCGGTGTCGAACTGGTCGGTGGGCAGATTGGCAAGTGCCCGCAAGCGCGGCGGCACCATGGCGTCCTCAAACGCCTTCTGTTCCGGCGTGACGATGTCATGGCTGGCGATATAGCTGATGACCAGCGGTACTTTGGTCTCGCGTAAGGTGGCGGCCAGGGACTTGTCCTTGGCCGCCTCCGTCGGCTGATCGAGCAGAAAGTCGGACGCTATGGCGGCGGGGTGATGGGAGGCGATCTGCCGGATAAGGGTGGAGAGAAAAGCGCGATCAACCGGCGAGCGATAGGGAAATTGCGCCAGGGTCACCTCGTCCACAGCCACGATGACGATCTTGGGATCCTGTTCCTCGCGCGGCGCAAAAACCGAGGCGATCTCCCAGTCCTGCACGAACTGGTTCAGGCGCGTCATGACCGAAAAATTTTCCACCAGCAGCAGCGAGAACATCGCGCTGACCAGAAAAACGGAGACCAAGATGGAGGCCGACCACAGGGCCTTGCGCCGTTCCGCGCCCAGGCCTGCGAGAAATGCCTTCACGGGGCGGCGGTCTTCAGCAACGCCTGGGCCTGCTGTTCGCAGCGGCGGGCCGCCATCCAGCCGGCGCGCATCTCGGCATTGGTCAGGGTAGCGGGCACCTGCACCATCGTCACCGCCGATTCATTGCTGTTGAAGTTCACCACATAGGCCTCGCCAGCGCGCATCGGCACGTCGGTGGTGATCTGGATACGGTCCGACCCCACCGGCCATTGCGCCTTGGCGATCCAGCTGCGGTCTACGGGGGCTACGCTGAGTTCGGCGACGGCCTTGGAATCGGGGCGCCAGAAAACCGGCGTGCCATTCTCCAGCACACAGACATTGCCGCTATGGGTGGCATCCAGCACCCAGGGCTCGGGCAGGTCGGCCAGCACGGTGCCGCGGGTGACACCAAACTCGCCGGCGCGCGCCTGGCGCTGGGTGACCAGCGCGGCCAGGGTCTGGTTGAGACCCACGCCGGCCGCTTCCCCGGTTGCGACCGGAGGGCGATCATAGGGTCCATCCAGCTTCAGGGTCGAGCCGGTTTCAGAAATCAGCGTGACATGCTGGCCCTGCTTGAGGGTCAGCGGCTTGGTCGAATCCAGGGTAGAGCCGGGTTTCAGCGCAATGCCGCGCACCTCGGCCACCACCAGGGTAGCGGCGTCAGCAACCCCGATCATTGGGGTCAGTACCCAGCAGCCGAACAGGGCCAGAGCAATGGATCTCATTAATGCCTGCCTTGTAGTGCCCATCCACTTGTTCATGCGGTTTAAACCCCGTCGCCGATCAAGGTGAAAGCGGCCCATTCAAAGGGATGGGCAGTGTTGTCCTTGGTGATCAGCGACAGTTGCGCCTGGCGCAAGGCCTCGACCACATCATGTTTGGGGTCCTTGGCCATGTTCGAGAAAGTGCCGGTCATCAGCGCCATGGTGGCGACCGAGGGCACCTCCCAGTGGCTGGCCAGCACAGCATGGGCCCCGGCATTGAAGAAGGCATCGGCTAGACCCAGCAGCGCGCCGCCGCCAAAACTCTTGCCGCCGCCGGCGCCGGTATTGCAGGCCGAGAGCACCACCAGGTTGGCATTGATCTTCATGCCCGCGATCTCGCTGGCGGTGAGAAGGCCATCGGCGTTGGTGGAAGTGGCCGGGGTGGCGGGTGGCGACAGGACAAGACCCGGCTGGGCCTGGCAATGGAGTTCACCCGGCAGCATGCCGTGGGTGGCGAAATACAACACCGCATATTGATCCAGAGACTTGGCGCGCAACGCCCCTTCGCTGGCGCCGGCGCCCGTCAGGATGTCGTCAGGAGACGCGCCCAGGTCGCGGCTCACCGCCTGAACTTCGGCGGCGGTTTCAGGCAAGGGTTGCAGGGCGCGCAGCTGCGCCGGATCGGCGGGCCCGCCGGCCTGGCAGGCCGCAGCCAACGCGTTCAGCGCCAGCGCCTGGTTGGCGCCACCTCCTTGGAAGGTGGGATTGCTCACTCCCAGGAAAGGTTTGGCATTTGCCATGCGGGTTACGCCACGCAGGGCCAGAAAAGCACGGGCCGATGGCGTGGCGGACACCGCGGTCTTACGGATCAGCCAGGCGGCGCGGACGTAATCGCGCGGCTGGCGCGGCGCAGCCGTCACCAGCAACGAGAAAGGAAGGCTGGCAAGATCCCCGCTGGTGGCAACCACCAGATGATCTACATTCGCCATCTGTGGCGAGACTGGGCCTAATGTCTCATTATAAAGCGCGGCGGCATTGGCAAGGCTGAAGTCGGGCAGCTTGCCCAGCTTGGGCACAAAGGCGCTGCGCAGATCGGCGATGTCTGCGGCCAGATCGTCGGCATTGGTTTTCAGCTGCTTGACCGTCAAACCTTCGGGCGTGACCAGCAGCACATAGGCGGAATGAACCCCGATCACGAAACTGGCAAAGGCTTCGCGCTGATGCAAGGTGCGCTTCATGACGTCCAGGCTCACCGCGCCGGGATCGGCCATAGTGGCATAGGCGGGGAAGTCAGCGTGAAGCTTGGCGCTGGCTACATCGGCGCGGCTAGTGGCGGCCTCCAGCGCAGCTGACAGTTCCAGTTCGCGCTCGGCGTCGCGAGAATCATTGGTCTTGGCGCGCTCGGCTGCCAGCGTCATGCGGGTTTCGTCACGAGCACGCAGCGCGTCGTCGGTGGCGCGCACCTGCAAAGCCAGGATAGGCGTTTCGGCCGCGCGCTGCGCCGCCATGCGCGCAATCGTCTGTCCAGTGACGCCGCTGTCGGTCATCTGGGCGGCGGTGAACATCTCGCCTTCCAGCCGGGAGCGGTCAGACCCGTCCAGCGAGGCGTTGGCGGCTGTCAGAAAGGGCATAATCTGGTCGGCCATGATCTGGCTTCGCGCCCGCGGATTCTTGGCCAGCAGGGCGAAGGCTTGGCGATAGGACGCGATGGCTGAGGGATAGATTTGTTCGTCGCTGTAGAAACGGCCCAGCTGCAACAGCGCCTGTATGGTGGGACCGCCGTCGCCGAACAGCTTGCGGTCCATCGCCAGCGCGTCGGTGAAATTACGTTCAGCCTGCGCCACGCGGCCCTGGCGTTCATTGATCTCGCCCATCAGCGCCACGGCGTCGGCCCGCCAGGCCAGAGGCAGGTTGGGTTGGGCGGTGATGATGTAGAGCGCCTTCTCGGCGGCAACCTGGGCGCCGGCATTGTTGCCCGTGCGCAGTTCGAGCGCCGCCTGCACCCGCAACGCGTGGGCCAGTTCGCCATCCAGTAGGGTAGTGACCACCGGTGGATTGCCGTTCATATCCAGCTCGCCATTGCGCACCGCGTCCACCGCGCGCTGGCGCAACAGCGTGTTCTGGCGGGCGAAGGTCAGAGCTTCTTCATAGTGACGCTGGTTGGCGGCATTAAGCCCGCGATAGGAGGCGAGCCGGGCGCGGATTTCTGGGCTGGGGGCGGCTTCCACGATGGGCGTGGCGCGGCGGAACAAAGCGGCGGCCTCGTCGAAACGGCTCTGGTTGGAAACCTGCAGCGCCAGTTCCATAAGAGTCGCACCGACGGCGGCGGAATCGGGTCCAAACAGACGTGTCTCGATATCCAGCGCATCGCGATAGGCCTTCTCGGCGGCAGGATAGTTGCCACCGGCGCTAGCGCTGCTGCCCACGGCGAACAGTTGCAAATAGCCGAAATAGTCATTGGCATTGGCGTTCAGAACCCGGGCCGTGAAGCCGGCTTTGACGGCGGCTGTGGCCGCGGCGACACCCGAGACCGGCGTGCCCGAAGTGACGGAAATCGCGGCGGACAGGACATCGATCATTCCCGGCAGACCATCAGCCAGCATCAGGCCGGCCGGCGTCACCGCGGCCAGCACCACATGCGGGGCGTCCCCTACGCCGGATGTACAGGAAAAAAGATAGGTACTGGCATCCAGGCTCTTGCCGCCGTCGCAGCGCAGACCCGCAGCGGTGCCGTCTGTCGGCAACTCACGAATGGCGCCCGCCACCGCGGAGCGGCGCGCCGCATCACTGCCTGTCAGGCCCGAACCGAACGCGACCCGGTTAATGCCGCCAGTCGTGACCTTGCCGGCGCAGACGATATCACTGCCTTTCAGGTGGCATGCTTCACCGGCCATGTTGTTGCCGATATCTCCCGGCGCGGCATTGGCCGGCGCAGCCGCCAGAACCGCAAGAACGGCGACGGCCAGAAGAGTGAGAGGAATGTATCGCATGGCGCTTGCCTCAGAACCGGATGCCGGCGGTGACAAATAACTTGGTCGCCTTCTTGCCTACGTCACTGCCGGTCACAGCCCGCAGGGTGCGCGAGCCTTCCAGGCCCAGGGAGGCATTGTAGGGCAAGGCCAGGCGAACGCCGCCGCCCACCGAGGTGACAGACTGATCCATAAAGCTCGGGTCGATCGCCGCGCCGCGCTGGATGTACCAAGTCTGGCCGCCATCGGCGTAAACGTAAGGCTGGACGTTCAGTACATATTGATTGGCCCAGGGCGCGTCGTACCTAAGCTCGCCCGAGCCGCCTAGGCCGTGGTCGCCCGTGATGGCGCCAGGATCATAGCCGCGCCCGATGCCGGCACCACCAAAGGAAATCAGTTCACCGTTAATTAGCGGCGCGGAGGAGAACTGCCCCTGCCCCGTCACGACGACAGAGAAACCCTCGGGCAGGAAGCCAACATAGCGCACCAGGCCGGTAAATTTTGTGAAGTCCAGATAACCACCCTTGCGCGACAGGTTCGCCGATAGGTTGGGCGAGGCGCCTAGTGCCGGAATGCCTTGCGCGATACCGGCCGTGGCCAGCCAGGAACCGCCCATCCAGTTGCTATAGAGATAGGTTGCGCTGATGTCGGCTACGCGCCACACGTCATGGGCGACGCGACTGGCCAGGATATCGGTGTCGGCCTGCTGGAAGGTGATGCCTCCGTCCAGCTGCAGCGACTGTTCGCGGCTACGGATGATAGGCCAGGTCAGGCGCGGGCCCACCGCCCAGCTGTCGGTGACTACGCCGAAGGCCGACAGGGTCGAGCCAGGCTGTCCGTGAGTGATGGTGCCGGCGATGGTGCCGATCACCCCATCAGGGCCGATGGCGCGGCGATAGCGCGCTTGGGTAGCGACCTGTTCGGTGGCGTCAGGAGAGGTGATGAAGGCGCCGGTCAGCTGGTCGGCGCCGTCGAAGATGGAATTGATCTGGGCATCGGCAATCAAGGTCCACAGACCAGAATAGCGCGAGCCGCGATTGTCCGAACCAAGGCCGCCGGTAAAGCGCGGCTGATTCACGTTCACAACGAGATCGGAAGCACCGGGAACATCCTCGGACGGCTTTAGTACGCCGCTAGCAGTGGTGCCAGGAAGATCGTTGGACAGCAGAAGACTGCGCTCCATGCTGGCCAGCGGCAGCGGCGCCTGATCCACACTGGGCTGTAGATACTGTTTGATCTTGTCCTGGGTCGCCGGCGTACCGCCCTGGACAGTGACATGAGCGATCTTGCCTTCGACGACATTGATGGTGAAGACGCCGTCGCGCACGCGTTGCGGCGGCACATAGGCGCGCACCAGGATATAGCCCTTGTCGCGATAAATCTTCTCGATGCCGTCGGCCACGTCCAGGATGTTGCTGAGCTTGACGGTCTGGCCAATCAGCTTGGCATAGAGTGGACGAAAAGTTTCCTCCGGAAGCATCTTGGCGCCGGTGATATGCAAATCCTTCAGGGTGAAGATCACCGTGTCCAAGTCACGCCCCCCCGCTGAACGCGACGGCGCATCGATCCTAAAATCAAAATCCGGCTGGCTGGGCGGGATCGGCACGGGGCGGTCGCCGCGGCCCGGCTGCACCGCGCCCGGCAAAGCCGAGCTTGGAATAGTGACGGGCTGTGCCAGCGAGACCGGAGGAAGGGCGCAAAACAAGACCGCGCTCATCAGCGCGGCGCGGCGCACGACCCTGGCGGTGCGGTGTGGATTTTTCTCAGTCTTTTTCAATGCGTTCACTTTTCGAAATGCGGTAAGGAACCGTGCACAACACAAACTGATCCATAATTTGAGGCATTGAACGGCGGCGAAGGCGATATAACAAATTGTCAGTTACGTAAATTATTACTGCCAGAGAGAGAGATTGCCGAAGCCCGGCAGCGAAGCGGCATCCAACGGTGGCGGTGGCGGTGGTGGTGGCGCGACCGTCAAAAACCCCGGTATCAGAACCGTGGCAACGCCACGCCGCCCGCCAGATGCAGTAGAGGTGGACGATTTACCAGTAGCGCCAGACTGGTTTTCAACTTCTTTACTATTGGTCTCACTGTCGCTCTTACTGTCGCTCTTACTGTCGCTCTTACTAACATTTCCGCTTTCACTCTTCACCGGACCGCCGTCACCCAGACTACTGGCGAGTGAGGCGCTGGCGCGATCTGAGGAGATCGGTGCCTCTGCGTTATTAGCTGCTAGTGGGCTCACCGCCTGTGGCGCGGAAGCAATGGGAGAACTTGGCGATATCAGCGCAACTGTAATAGGTGCTGAAGTTGGTGCTGACTTTTGATTTGTGGTGGTTGCGCTTGCCGCTGGCGAAGTCGCCTCTGGTGCGCTTGCCGCTGGCGAAGCCGCATCTGGTGCGCTCGCAACAGTAGAGTTTGGGGTTGAAGTACTTGCGGCTGGGGTACTTGAGACAGGCGATATTGCCACAGTGGGGCTTGGCGCAGGTAAACTGGGCGCAGTGAAACTGGGCGCCGGCAAGCTTGCAAAAGAGGCACTAACTATCGGGGTGCTCAAGGCGCCTCTTACGGACGCCTGTACGGCAGCAACAATGTTCGTAATAACTACGGGTGGGGGCGCAGTGACTGTCAGAGCCGAGGCATTTCGATCATCCTGTGTAAATACATAATTTTTGGCACTAAGCCCCGAACCATTTACAGAATAGCTTCCTACAGGACTAGAAGCCACTGCACTAGAGGAAAAGCTCAACGCTCCTGAGACCGAAGTAGAACCGGCGTCGTTATTCACAAAGCCAACGACATCGCCAGTGAATACAGGATTATCAGTAGAATAAAGCCTGCTGACTGCATTGGCTATATAAGTCAGCGTCGCCGGGCTGACAGTCAGCGCCGAAGAGTTTCCAGCCGCCTGTGTAAAGACATAGTTGGTCGCACTTAGGCCCGAGCCATTTACAGAATAGCCTCCTACAGGACTAGAATTCGCCGCACTAGACGAAAAGCTCTTTACGCCTGTGACCGCTGAAGAGAGCGTGTCGTTATTAACAAAGCCAACAACATCACCGCTGAACTGAGGATTGACGCTGCCATAAATTTTGGTAGCCGCATTGGCCAAATAAGTCAGCGTCGCCGGGCTAACAGTCAAAGTACCGGATCGCACTGAAAGGGAATAACCAGTGGGAACGGTACCACTAAGTAGATTGATGGCATAGGTGCCGACATTTGCACTTACGGCTGACCCGAGACTGACTACGGAACCAAGACGGATATTCGCAGCGCTATCACTCAGGTAGGCGCCTGAGACGCCCGGCTGGAGACCAGTTAAAGTGTATGAACCAGAGATAGCAGAGGAGTTGTCTATGCCATAGATTTTAGTGGCATCTGAAATGCTCGCAGTAATGGTGGGCTGGAACGCGAATATGTAGCGGCTAGTTGCAGCAGAGGCAGAAGAGCCAGAAGAGCCAGAAGAGGCAGAAGAGGCAGAAGAGCCAGGAAGATCTTCGAGGCGCGCGAGGTAGTTTGTATTCCAGATTGCCTCATTATTGCTATTAAGTCCGCCGAAAGTGTTACCGGCAGGGCCTTGCGAGAAGATTTTGAAGACACCAGTAGAACCACTGATACCTACTTTAATTGTTTCCGCGCCGAGGCCGGAATTGTTGATGAAATTTCTACCGGCCCTAAGTATTACGTCACTCACAACCCCATAATAACCCTCACTATTATAGCCGAAGGCAATGCGCGCGCCAGGCGATATTACGATATCGCCGGGGGTCGTTATATTAACAACATTAGCAGTAATATTAGACGACAGCGTCACATTACCATTAGCAATTATGGATAGCGAAACATATCTATTAATATTTGGATCAATGGATCGAGAAGAAGTCCCGTAACTAAAGGGTATATTAAAGTTTATCCCACCCGCAGCAGAGGAAATTATTTCTAATTTTTGTGCATGACTTAGAAATACAATCGGATCTGCAGAACCGAAAAACGAGCCCGGTAGGTAAGTGATATCATGTAAATTACGTAAGGACTTGGTATAATCACCAAGCGCATATAGCAGGCCACCACTAATATCAGACAGGCTAGTTGCCGACGAAAGTACCCGGAGCTTATTAGTGAATATGTCTACATTAGTTAAATTTCCTACAATATTATCAATGTAGACATTTCCCTTCGCACCGTATTCTAGACCGGAGGCACTTAATATAAAACCAGCTGGTGCTAAGGTGTTGTTAATGTAAATTAATACTTTATCGTTGCTAGAGATCGGGCCAGAATGGTCGATTATGTAGTAATATCCATTAGCTCCGACTGTAGTATTAAAAGATTTTTGTCCGTTATTAAGAACAGATATTTCAAATACAGAATTACCGTATGTTTTTGATGGCAACAGCGTTCCGCTCAGGCCGTTTAAAGTTCCAGAAATTACTTTCGGGGTGCCTTGAGATAATATGTAGGGATAAAGATTGGTGCCTAAACCCCAAAATGACGAACTAAATCCCGAAGGGATCGCCCACTGGAGAGCACCCGTATGAAGTCCGGCTGCTTTTGAGCCAAGCCCATCACTCGTTAAACCTGACGTATCGATATCCCAGTAGGTCTTTATAACTTTACTAGCTAGACCAG
>JAPLPI010000274.1 GCA_026400305.1 Alphaproteobacteria bacterium
GTTTCTTCAAGCTTGGTCAATAGCTTGGCCATGCCCATTTGATAGGGCTCGGCGCCGATCAGGCCGACCTGCGAATGCTGGGCGGCTTGCCAGACCAAGTGCTCGCCCGCGCCAAAACCAACCTCCAGCCACACCTCTTGAACGCTGTTCGGAAACTGGCTGAGGGGGTCTAGACCCGGGGTATAGGCCAGCTCGCCTAACAGTGTTTGGCGCAAGCCCGCTTGCCGGGCTGACAGCTTGGGGCCCTTGCGCCGGCCATACAGCTTGCGCCGATGGCGATCAGGATGATCCGCGGTATCCATTAGGCCCTTTAAAGCACAACCGCCGCCCTGCGCGGTGCAGGACGGCGGTTGGGTATACAAACAGACCATTTACGATAGCGCGGCCTTGATCTGGGTGGCCAGGTCGGTCTTTTCCCAGGAGAAGCCACCATCGGCATCGGGCTCGCGGCCGAAATGGCCGTAAGCGGCGGTGCGGGCGAAAATCGGCTTGTTCAGGTCCAGATGCTCGCGGATGCCGCGCGGCTTCAGGTTCATGACCTGGGGCAGGATTTGTTCCAGCTTGGCTTCATCAACCTGGCCGGTGCCGTGGGTGTCGACATAGACCGACAGCGGCTCGGCAACGCCGATGGCATAGGCTAGCTGGATAGTGCAGCGGTCGGCCAGACCGGCAGCCACCACATTCTTGGCCAGATAGCGCGCGGCATAGGCCGCCGAGCGATCCACCTTGGTGGAGTCCTTGCCGGAGAACGCGCCGCCGCCATGCGGGGCCGCGCCGCCGTAGGTATCGACGATGATCTTGCGGCCAGTGAGGCCGCAATCGCCGTCCGGACCGCCGATCACGAACGAGCCGGTGGGATTGATGTGCCACACGGTCTTGTCGTTGATCCATTCGGGGGGCAGCGTTTCGCGGATGTAAGGCTCCACGATTGCGCGGATGTCGGCGCTGGTCTGACTTTCACGCGCATGCTGGGTGGACAGCACGATCTGGGTGGCTTCCACCGGCTTGCCGTTCGCATAGCGCAAGGTGACCTGCGATTTTGCGTCGGGCAGCAGCGTGGCTTCCTTGCCCGACTTGCGAACTTTTGCTAGTAATTCCAGTATCTTATGGCTGTAGAACAGCGGCGCCGGCATCAGCGCCGAGGTCTCGCGACAGGCATAGCCGAACATGATGCCCTGGTCGCCCGCGCCTTCGTCCTTGTTGCCGGACGCGTCCACGCCCTGGGCGATATGCGCCGACTGGGCATGCAGCAATACTTCGACATTGGCGTTGCGCCAATGGAAGCCTTCCTGTTCGTAGCCGATGTCCTTGATGGCCTTGCGCGCGACGTCTTCCACATCACCGGCCTGCACCTTCTTGGGACCGCGAGTTTCGCCCGCGATGATTACGCGGTTGGTGGTGCAAAGGGTTTCGCAGGCGGCGCGAATGTCCCATGGGCTCATGCCTTCCTTGGGGCCTTCGCGGAAGAACAGATCCACCACCTCGTCGGAGATCCGGTCCGCAACCTTGTCGGGGTGGCCTTCCGAAACGCTTTCGGAGGTGAACAGATAGTCGGAACGCGCCATGCTGCATGTCCTTAACGTTTAAAGCGGGCTTCTCTTTACAGGGTTTGGCCGGGGGGTCAACCGCATATGTCAATTATGACATATGCTTTGGCGTCATATGGGATTCACGCCCCCGGAACCCTCTGCTATAGACCCCACATACCAAGGATTTTCCATGCGCACCGCCACCGTCGAACGCAAGACCCGCGAGACCGAGATCGCCGCCTCCCTGGACCTGGACGGGACCGGAGACAGTGACATCGATACCGGCATCGGGTTCCTAGACCATATGCTGGAGAGCTTCAGCCGCCACTCCATGATCGACCTGAAGGTGCGCGCCACCGGCGACCTGCATGTCGATTACCACCACACCACCGAGGACACCGCCATCGTCATCGGCCAGGCGGTGAAACAGGCGCTGGGCGATTTTTCCGGCATCACCCGTTTCGGCTCGGCTCTGATCCCGATGGACGAGGCGCTGACCCGCGTGGCGCTGGACCTTTCCAACCGGCCTTACCTGATCTGGAAAGTGACCATCCCCAAGCCCAAGCTGGGGGAGATGGACACCGAGCTGTTCAAGGAATGGTTCCAGGCCTTCGCCCAGAATTCCGGGGCGTGCCTGCACATCGAAAATTTGTACGCCGACAACAGCCATCACATAGTCGAAACCTGCTTCAAGGGTCTGGCGCGAGCGCTGCGGCAGGCGATCACGGTGGATGACAGGCTGGACGGCGCTTCGCCTTCCAGTAAAGGCAGTCTGTAACTAAACTCGCCGCATGATCTCTTCTTCCACCGCCGCCGAGGTCGGGCGCGGGATGAGCCGTCTTGCTGGAAAAGGGCTACTCGCCCATCCAGGAATTCACCTTTCCCAACGGCCAGCGGCTGGATGGCGCCACCATCGGCCCGGGCGGCGAGATCCTGGAGGTGAAGATCAAGGTGGCGCTGGCGAAGCTGTGCGGCAACGGCAACTGGCCGGACTATCTGGATTACTGCGACCTGTTCTATTTCGCCATGCCGCCGAACTTCCCGCACGAACATGTCCCGCATGAAACCGGGCTGATCGTGCCGACCGCTATGGCGGTTGGAAGCCGAAGCGCAAAGCCTGCACACCAGCCGGCGCAAGGCCGTCACCATCAGCTTTGAGCGCCGCGCGGCGGAACGACTGTCGCGCAATCTGGATGCCATCGCATTGTCGCAAACACCCAGTCTGGTCATTCCCGGTTTTGAGTAAAGCCGAAGCCCGCAAGATCATGCTGCCGCTCCCCGGCACCGACGAGCGTCTGTGGTTCAACGACCTGTCGGTCTCTATTCACGACCGATTCCTGGCTAAGATCCACAAAAAGGAAGACGCCGTTACGCTTCAGGTCGGGCCGATTGAAATGCGCGACATGATGCTGGAGGCCAAGCCCAGGTTTTTCTAAATCACCAATCACTATCGCAGATTCCCCTTTGCGCTGATCCGCCTGTCGGCGCTGACCAGGACGGTGCTGAAGGACATGCTGGTGGGCCGCGCCGCGCAGCTGGCCGCCATGCCACCCATCAAGCGCCGACCCAAGAAGACCGCGAAAAAAAGACGGTTAAACGCTGAGCGCGGCCTGTGGTGAAGGCTTTGCAATGTCCCGCTCATGGGACAGGGAAAACATCTTTTCGCATGCAATTTTGTGTCAGAATGGTGCGCCTTGGGCGCGCTTGCGGCGATCGATGCCGCCTGGGCGGCCCATATCCATCTCGATTTCATCGCCGATCCGCGAGACTTCCTGATCCTGGGATTGAGGTTAAGCATCACCTTCGCACTGCGCGCCTTCGCCGTGCGACACTGCGGGTTGATGGCAGAATATTTCGCGCTGACGCTGGCGGCCTCCACCACCATCTGCGCCCTGTCCTATCTGTGCCTGGCGTCTACAGGCCCGTTGGTGGATGCGCGGCTGATGGCGATGGACCGGACGCTGGGCTTTGACTGGCTGGCCGGATACCAGTTCGTCCATGCCCATCCGGCGCTGGCGGCGCTATTGGGCCTTGCCTATGGCAGCCTTGTCTATCAGGGCCTGTATCTTGGACTGCTGCTGGGACTGCTGGATGCCAAACAGCGATTGCGCGAAATGTTCTGGCTCTTCCTGCTGGCAGGTCTTCTGGCCTGCGCGGGCGCGATGCTGTTTCCCGCACTGGGACCATCCAAGTTCTACAACATCCAGATCGACAATGGTTTCGTGCTGGTGATGCAGCATCTGCTATCGGGACGCGATTTGCATTTTTCTCTATCGGGCATGACGGGGGTGGTGAGCTTTCCCTCCTTCCACACCGCCATGGCATTGGCCTATTGCTGGGCCTTCCGCAAAACCGGGATCATCAGCGCCGCGATCATGAGTTTGAAGATGATCATGCTGTGCGCTGTGCCCTTCTTTGGCGGGCATTACCTAGTCGATATAGTGGCGGGGGCCGCCACGATGCTGATGGCGCTGGCACTGCTGAAAACCGCGCCGCTGTTCGGAAGAAAGACTATCGCGGCGAGCGCTTCGCCAGAATCCGCTGCAGCGTCCGGCGGTGCATATTAAGCCGGCGGGCCGTTTCCGACACGTTTTGGCCGCACAGTTCATAGACGCGCTGGATATGTTCCCAGCGCACCCGGTCGGCCGACATGGGATTTTCCGGCGGCTTAGGCTTGGAGCCCGGCGTCGCCATCAGCGCAGCCAGAATGTCATCGGCATCGGCGGGCTTGGGGAGGTAATCGATTGCGCCATATTTCACGGCCGCAACGGCGGTAGCAATATTGCCGAAGCCGGTCACCACCACCACCCGGCTTTCCGGGCGGATGGTGTGCAACGTCTCCACCACGTCCAAGCCATTGCCGTCATCAAGCTTCAGGTCGACCACGGCGTAGGCGGGCGGGGCCGCCTTGGCGCGGGCTTTGCCTTCTGTCACCGACTCCGCCTGGGTGACTGTAAAGCCGCGGGCTTCCATGGCCCGGGCCAAGCGCTCGCGCAGGGGACGGTCGTCCTCGACCAGCAGGAGAGCCTTCTCGTCAATCATTACGGGGGCGCTTTAGTTCACTTTTGACAAGCGGTCAAACACTTCAGGCCGGCTCGGCCTGGTTCGGCGGGTGGGGCCCGTCAATGACCCCGCGCGCCCAGCGCATGGAAACCTGCGCCCCGCCTCCTTGCGGGTTCTCGGCCTTAACCACCCCGCCGGTCTGTTCCAGCAGAACCTTGGCGATAAAAAAGCCAAGCCCCATGCCTTCATGCTCATCCAAAGAGCCCAGGGGGCCCATCTCATTCTCGCCCAGTGCGTTACGGCCCGGCCGCGAGGTGATGTAGGGCTCGCCTAAGGTGACGAAGATTTCGGGCGCAAATCCCGGCCCATCATCGGCCACGGAAATGTTCAGGAACTGATCGTCCCAGCTGGCTTCCACCGCTACCAGAAAATGGGCGAAGTCGGCGGCATTCTCGATGAGGTTGCTGAGGCCGTGAAGCAGCTCGGGCGCCCGCCACACCTGGGGCACCGCGCTGTCGGCCGATGGCGGGGTGATGGTGACGCGGATCTCGATGTCCTCGCCGCGATGGGCGGAGACCACATCGTCCAGAAAGGGGCCCAGTGGCAGACGGGCGGTGGCGCCCAGCATGGCTTCTTCGGGATTGGCCAGGCGCGCGATGATGGTGCGGCAGCGCTCGGCCTGCTCGCGAAGCAGCTTGACGTCTTCGACATCGGTTGAGCCGGGCGGCAAGGAGCGCTCCAGCTCCCGCGCCACCACCGCGATGGTGCCCAGCGGCGTGCCCAGTTCATGCGCTGCCGCCGTGGCCAGTGCGCCCAGCGCCGCAAGACGATGTTCGCGCGACAGAGCAAGCTGTGTGGCGGCCAGGCCCGCCGACATACGCGATGACTCCGACGCAATGCGCCAAGCATAGACTGACGTAAAGCCGATGCCGATCACCAGCGCCGTCCAGATGCCGGACTGGTAAAGCTGGGGCAAGAGCAGCGCCTCGCCTTCGGGCCAGGGCAGCGGCTTGTGCACCACCGCGATCAGCGACACTGAGGCAAAGGCGATGAAGGCCAGGATCAGGACATTGCCCAGGTTGAGGGTGGCGGCGGCGATTACCACCGGCGCCACGAACATAAGGGCGAAGGGATTGGCGATGCCGCCGGTCAGATACAGCAGCGCCGCTAGCTGCAGCACGTCGAACGCCAGATAGAAGGTGGCTTCACGATTGGCTAGGCGGTGCGACGGGGCATAGCGCAAGGCCAGCGCGATATTCAGCGCGGCGCTGACCGCGATGGCGATGGTGCAATACAGAATGGGCAGGCTGTAGCCCAGCGCGAAATAGACCAAGAACAGGGCCACTGACTGGCCGGCAATGGCAAGCCAGCGCAGGTTCGACAGGGTGCGCAGCCGCACCCGCCCGCCGGCACCCACGCTCTGGACGAAACCCCGTGCCAAGTCCTTGCGCGCCAAAAGTGACTTCCCTGTTTTGCGGATCGGGATTAGAGCATTGCCCATGTTGCGCAACAAGCAAGCCCTGCTTCCCTATCTGCTGCTGGTCGCGGCGCTGGCCGGCGGCCTTTTGTGGCATGAAAGCGAGAATATGCCGGGGCTGGGCAAGAGTGTGGTGACCGGCCAGGCCGATGTCGGCGGGCCGTTCAAGCTGATCGATCAAACTGGCAAACCTGTAACCGACGCCGATTACCGCGGCCGCTACATGCTGATCTATTTCGGCTACAGCTTCTGTCCCGATGTCTGCCCCACCACCCTGGCGGTGATGACCCAGGCGTTGGACAGGCTGGGCGGCGATGCGCGGCGCGTGACGCCGATCTTCATTACCATCGATCCAGAACGCGACACGCCCCAGGTGCTGACCGACTACATGAGAGCCTTCGGGCCCAGCTTTGTCGGCCTGACCGGCAGCGTCGATGCCATCAAGGATGTCGAGAAGAAGTACCGCGTCTATGCCGAGAAGAAGCCCTTGGAAAATGGCGCTTACGGCATGGACCACTCATCGGTGCTATACCTGATGGGCCCGAACGGCAAACTTATCAGCTTCTATGACGAAGCGATCTCGCCCGATAAGCTGGCGAAAGAGTTGCGCCAGAAAATCTAGAGTGCGGTCGGCAGCGGCAACCCGTTCTGCGAACACGCGGCGATCAACGTATTGTGCATCAGGCAGACGATAGTCATGGCGCCCACGCCACCGGGCACCGGGGTGATGGCGCCTGCCACTTCTTTGGCCGCTTCATAATCCACGTCACCGACCAGTTTGGTTTTGCCATCGCCCGCATCGACGCGGTTGATGCCGACATCGATCACCACCGCGCCAGGCTTGACCCAGTCGGCCTTGACGAATTCCGGCTTGCCGATAGCGGCGACCAAGATGTCGGCGCGGCGCGCCAGTCCCGGCAGATCCTTGGACCGCGAATGGGCCATGGTGACGGTGGCGTTGGCGGCCAGCAGCAATTGCGCCGCCGGCTTGCCGAACAAAAGCGAGCGGCCAATCACCAGCGCCTCCTTCCCGGCGATGTCGCCCATATATTCCTTCAGCAGCAGCATCACGCCCGACGGCGTGCAGCTGACCAGATGGGCGCGGCCCGACAGCAGGAGCCCGGCATTCTTGGGTGTCAGTGCATCGACATCCTTGGCCGGGTCCAGCACGTCCAGCACCGCATTTTCGTCCAGGTGCTTGGG
>JAPLPI010000212.1 GCA_026400305.1 Alphaproteobacteria bacterium
CAGACTTCGGTTCTTTACCGTGCGCTGGTGGAACAGAAGAAATTGGCCAGCGATGCGGGCGCCAGTTACGACGGCAATGTCCGCGATGCCGCGGAATTCTCGGTCTATGCCGTGCCGCGCCCCGGTGTCACCCTGGAAGCGCTGGAAAAGGCGATGGACCAGGTGCTGGGGGTCAGCGCATTGGCGCTGCCGCGCGATGCCGATCTGGCGCGCGCCAAGACCCAATTGATCGCCGGCGTTACCTTCCGCCGCGACAGCCAGTTCGCGATGGCGAGTGCCTATGGCCAGGCCCTGACCATCGGTTTGACCGTGGACGATGTGAATGAATGGCCCGCCCGAATCCGTGCCGTCAGCGCGGAGAATGTGCGCAAGGCCGCGCAGCTGCTTTCCAAGAAGCAGGCCGTCACCGGTTACCTGATCCCGGGAGGGGCCAAGTGAAACGCTTTCTCGCCGCGCTCGCCATAACGCTGCTGGCCGCACCTGCGCAGGCCGCCAGTATCCAGAACATCGATTTGGGAAAACGCGCGGATGTCTGGTTTGCCGAAGACCACACCGTTCCCATCGTCGCGTTCAACATCTCGCTGCCGGCCGGTTCGGCTTACGATCCGGCAGGCAAGGCGGGACTTGCCGCCTTCACCGGCGCCATGATCGACGAGGGCGCGGGCAATCTGAACTCCAAGGCATTTCATGAAGCGCTGGCCAACAAGGCCATTTCCTTTTCCGCACGGGCCGAACGCGATTACCTGACCATCTCCATTTCCACCTTGAAGGAAAATGCGCCCGAGGCGCTGCATCTGTTGCAGTTTGCGCTAACGCACCCGCGTTTCGAAGGTGAGGCGCTGGAGCGTGTGCGTACCCAGATCATCCAGTTCCTGCAGCAGGAACAGGCCGAGCCGCAGCGCATCGCCGCCCGCGGCTTCATGCGCCAGTTTTTCGGCGGCCATGCCTATGCCCATCCCGTCAATGGCGAGATTGAAAGCATCTCCGCCATCAATGCCGGCGATCTCAAAAGTTTTGCCCGCACGCACTGGGTCAAGAACGGGTTGAAGGTGGCGGTGGCCGGCGACATCACCGCGCCGGTGCTGGCCAAGCTGCTGGGCGATACCTTCCAGCCGGTGTCGGGCGCGAGCGCGCCGCAGCTGCCCAATGTCGGGCGGCTGGGCGCGCCGGGTGTGCATGACATTGCGCTGCCGGTGCCGCAGCCCACGGCCAGCTTCGGCCTGCCGGGTATCATGCGTCATGATCCAGATTTCATTCCCGGCTATGTCGCCAATTACATCCTGGGCGGCGGCGGCTTTTCCTCGCGCCTGACCAATGAAGTGCGGGTCAAGCGCGGTCTGACCTACGGCATCTCCACCGCGCTGATCTCTTACAGCAAGGCCAGCATCCTGCAGGGCTCGGTGGCGACCCGCGCCGATGCCATCCACCAGACCGTGCAGGTGGTGCGCGATACGTTGAGCGAGTTTTCCAAGAGCGGGCCGACCCAGCAGGAACTGGACGATGCCAAGACCTATCTGACGGGCAGCTTCCCCCTGGCCTTTGCCTCCAACGGCGGTACGGCGGCCCAGCTGGGCGCCTTCCAACGCCAGAATTTGGACATCGGCTATGTCGCCCGCCGTAATGCCATGATCCAAGCGGTGACCCTGCCCGATGTGAAGCGGGTTTCCAAAAAACTGTTCGATCCGGCGCGGTTGACGGTGGTAATCGGCGGCAGCCCGGCCGAAGGCCGCAGCGCGCCCCAGGTGCCGCGCCCGCCGATCCGCCCTGTGCCCGCCACGGCCAAGCCGGGCACGTCGAGCCCTGTCACACAGGTGGCAAAATCCGCTGACAAGCTTTTGCCGGGCCCGGTTACGGCGCCCAAGGCCGACAAAAAGCCCTAAAGCCTGTTGACGATCGGGCAGGCTGGGGGGCGGTATCGTACCCCACTCTGATAGAGTGCCCTTATGTCAGACTCAAAATCACCGCTGAACATTTTCGTCGACCTTATGCCGGAGACCATCATCATGGGCCGGTTGATGGGCATAGACCCGTTCGACCTTCCTAGCGTGGAAGAGGCTAAGGTTCTGCCACGCCAATATCTCGCGGAGACGTAATGGCGATCCGACGGCTTTCCGAAGGCACGGTAAACCGCATCGCCGCCGGCGAAGTGGTGGAGCGTCCCGCCGCCGCGATCAAGGAACTAGTCGAAAATGCCATGGATGCGGGCGCCACTCGCATCGACATCGCAGCCTCCAATGGCGGCGCCGATCTTCTGCTGGTGGAAGATGACGGCATCGGCATGAGCGTAGATGATCTGCGTCTGGCGATCGAGCGCCATGCCACCTCCAAGCTTCCGGTCGCCAATGGGGAAGATGATCTCTCCCATATCGTCACTATGGGCTTTCGCGGCGAAGCGCTGCCCTCCATCGGTGCGGTGGCGCGTCTGTCGTTGACCAGTCGCATGGCCGGCACGGAAGCGGCCGAGATCACGGTGGATGGCGGCAAGATTGAAGGTCCGCGCCCGGCCGCGTTTCTGGCATCAGGCCTGCACGGTACCCGCGCCGAAGTGCGCGAGCTGTTCTATGCCACCCCGGCACGGCTGAAATTCCTCAAATCTACCCGCTCTGAAGATTTGGCGATCACCGATATCGTCAAGCGGCTGGCCATGGCGCGGCCCGACATCGGTTTCACCTTGACGCTGGATGGGCGCCGCGCGTTGGACCTGCCCGCCGAACCCGATTTGATGGACGGTCCGCTGCCGCGCCTGGCCCGCATCATGGGCCGCGACTTCGGCGACAATGCGGCCCGCGTCGAAGCGGGGCGCGAGGGTATTTCACTGTCCGGCTATGCCGGGCTGCCCACCTACAACCGCGCCAATGCCGCCATGCAGTTCATGTTCGTCAATGGCCGCCCGGTGCGCGACAAGCTTTTGGTGGGCGCGGTGCGCGGCGCCTATGCCGATTTCCTCGCGCGCGATCGCCATCCGGCGCTGGCGCTGTTTCTGGACTGCGATCCCAGCTTCGTGGACGTGAACGTGCATCCGGCCAAAACCGAAGTTCGCTTCCGCGATGCCGGGCTGGTGCGCGGGTTGATCGTGGGTGCGCTGAGGCGTGCCCTCGAGGCCAGCGGCCAGCGCGCCTCCACCACCGTGGCGTCCTCGGCGCTGGCGGCGTTTCAAACACCGGCGCCGTCGCCCTTCAGTTCGCCCAACA
>JAPLPI010000399.1 GCA_026400305.1 Alphaproteobacteria bacterium
CTTGCCATGCTCGGCGCTGATGGCGCGAGCCAGCACGTCCTTCTTTGCCTCCAGCAGGCGGCGCATCTCGTACATCACCTTGACGCGCTTGGCCGGCGGGGTGGCAGACCAGCCAGGAAAAGCAGCACGCGCCGCCGTCACGGCGGCGTCGACCTCTGCCGCACTGCCGGAGGCCGCCTGCCCGGTCTGTTCGCCCGTAGCGGGGTTGAAAACCGGCGTCCCGCCCATGCTGGGCACGGTTTTGCCGAAGATAATGTGGCAGATGCTGTCCATGCCCCCATCTTTAGCATGGCGACGGGATTTTCAAAGGTTTGGGACCGGGCCGAATTTTGGCGCCCGGATAACGGGGTCATTTCGCTGCATACCCTGTCCGCAGGGCTGCGACGCGGAAAGTCAGCTGCATCGATTATGTGCAAATAACTGCCCGCGATTTGATCTGTCATCCGACCGAAAAATCCGTATACGCGTTTTTTTGGGGAATATCGCGCCCTGTCACGAATCCGAATCCAAACTGTCGTGGAAAAAATGTCTTGTGCGATGACACGCACTAGTTCCCGTTCCGCCGACGGTTACTCACATTTCGTGCATATGTAAAAACCGCGAACTAAAATTCACAAAATTGTCGCTATCGTCTTGTACTAAATCCACGAGGCATGACGCTGCATTTGCGAACGGTGAGCCGCTATCAAAAAGGCTGAACTGAAATCTGCGAGAGCTTCGCGTCTTTTTATGCGCGTATGTGCGAAGAAATAATGGGGAATTGATATGAAAATGCGTGCGGCGAAGATCCTGATGGCGGGCGTTAGCCCCCTGTTCCTGCTGGCGATGACGGGGCCTGTCCTGGCCCAGTCCACGGCGACCCAGGCGATCGAGAGCTCCGTCGAATCCGTAACTGTGACAGGCGAAAGTCAGATGAGCGGCATCATGAAGCCGATCACTGTTCCTAAGGAGCGCTCGACCATCACCCAAGACTTCATCGATAAGCAGCCCGCCGGCCAGTCGGTGTTCGAAATGATGAACAAGGTGCCGGGCTTCAACTTCACTAACAACGACCCCTACGGTAATTCGGGCGGTAACGTCCGTATTCACGGCTTTGACGGTAACCACATCTCGTTCACATGGGACGGCATGCCGCTGAACGACACCGGCAATTACTCTATCTACACCAACCAGGTCGCTGATTCCGAAATCATCGGTTCAGCCAGCGTTAATCAGGGTACCACCGACGTGGATAGCCCTACCGCCGCCGCAACCGGCGGCGTTGTCGCCATCGTGAGTGCCAAGCCGAAAGATAAATGGGGCGTCATGCTGGATTCCAGCGCTGGCACCAACAGCTACAAGCGCGAATTCCTCCGTCTCGATACCGGCGAATTCGGTCCCTGGAACACCGTCGCCTTCGCTTCCTTTTCCTATACCAGCTACAACAAGTTTAGGGGCTCAGGCTCTCAGAATAAGCAGCAGTTTAACGCCAATATCTACCAGGATCTTGGTGAGTTGGGCTGGGTGCAGCTGGCGATGCACTGGAATGAAAACCGCAATCATTTCTACAATAACCCCACATTCTATCCAACTACGTCCACCTTGCAGACGGTTAACGGTGTGCTGACCGGCGTAACCCCGTTCCCGCTGGTAACCGGTGGCCCTAGCGCACCGGTCCTAGCCTATGATTCTGTCGATGGCAGCTTCACTGGCACTGGCGCAGTCACCAATGCCTTAGGCTACGGCTTGAATTACGACTATCTACCCACTTGCACCCGCGTACCGGGAGCAGCCGGCGCGCAGAATGATGCGGGCTGCAGCAGCTTCTACGGCGTGCGTATCAATCCGTCCAACACGGGCAACGTCCGCCTGTCCTCACTGTTCCACCTGACCGACAAAGTGTCGCTGACGGTCGACCCGTCCTTCCAGTTCGTGCTAGCCAATGGCGGTGGCTATACGTCGCTCAGCGAAACCGATCCGCGCCTGGCCGGCTCGAAATACCCTGGCGTGAAGGGGGGGGATCTTAACGGCGACAGTGACACATTGGACACCATCGGCGTCTATAGCCCGAGCAATACCAACACACTTCGTTATGGCATCAATACCTCGCTGGTGTGGCATGTGAGCCAAGACCATTCGCTGCAGCTGGCCTATACCGGCGACTTCGGCTTCCATCGTCAGACTGCCCAGTACAGTTTCCTGAAATCCGATGGCATGCCCTGGGATCCCTTCGGTGGCTACCGGGATGTCGCCAACCGCGTGCTGTCGGTGGACGGCGTAGCGTTGCGCAATCGTGACCGCCGCAGTCACGCCTTTCTCAACCAACTAGCCTTCGCCTATGAGGGCAAGTACTGGGAAGACATGGTTCATGTAAGCGCCGGCGTGCGCTCTCCCTTCATGACCCGCGACCTTAACCAGCTCTGCTACCTGCAGGTCACCGGCGCCTCCAATATTGGCTTCCCGACCTGCACCAGCGGCACACCGACGTCGGCGTTGCAGGCCAACGGCGGAGTAACCCTGCCGCAAGCGCCGGGCGTCTCCGCTGCGGTGGTGAACGGCCTGTATGTGCCGCCGGCGCAGAAGACGGTGAATTTCAGCCGCGTTCTTCCAAATATAGGCATCTCCATGTCGCCGTTCGGCGCGCAGCATCAGTTCTTCGTAGATTATGCTGCTGGGCTCGCCGCGCCGCGTACCGACAACCTGTACAACGGCGGCAACAACGGCAAATGCGTCACCGCCGGCGTTTCCACGCCCAATGCGGCAGGCTGCGTCTATTCAAGCTTCTCGACAGTCACTCCGGAAACCAGCACGAACTACGATATCGGCTACCGCTATGTCTCCGACATGGTGACCGCGTCCATCACAGCCTACAATACTCAGTTCAAGAATCGCATCGTTACCAGCTTCGACCAGGATCAGGGCATTTCCATCGACCGCAATATCGGTTCGGTGAATGTCGACGGCGTGGATGCAGAAGCCAATGTGGCGCTGATGCCGGACCTCTCCTTCTATAACTCGGTCTCCTATACCAAGAGCCGGGTCAGCGCCGGTCCCCAGGCCATCATCCAGGTGGGTGCGGGCGGTACGCCAGTCAACCTGGGGGGTAAGACCTTGGTGGAAACACCCGACTGGACCGCTTCGCAGCGCATCGAATGGAAGATCGCGGGCTGGACGCTCGGTCTGGGCGGCAAGTATGTCGGTTCACGCTTCGCCACTGACAACAATGACTTCAAGACCCCCAGCTACTATGTCGCCGATGCCGATATCAGCTACGACCTGGGTGGGATCGGCTGGAACGGTTCCTACCTCAAGCTGAACGCTTTCAACATATTTAACGAAAGGTATTTGGGCTCTATCTCATCCAAGACCTGCTACATCCCGACCCTGGCGTCCTCCAGCGCCTGCGGTTCGCTGCCTTCTTTTGCCATCGGCGCACCCCAGACCTTCCAGGTCACCCTGCGCTCTGTGCTCTAGGCGTGATAACATTGTGAGCGAAGGCCGGCGGTCCCGCCGGCCTTCGTCTTTTTTGGGTTAACAGAATGCGTAAACTGCTTCTGGCCTGCGCCTTGATGGCGATGCCCGTGCCTGCCTCGGCCTGGGGTTATTTGGGCCATCACATGATCGGCGAAGTGGCGGTGAAGAATTTTCCTGCTGAAATGCCGGCATTCTTGCGCACGCCGCTCGCGGTGGCGCAGATCAGCGCCCTGTCCCAGGAACCGGACATTTCCCGGGGTGCCGGCCAGCCGCATGACGCAGACCTTGATCCTGGCCATTTTCTGGATGTATCCGACAACGGTACCATCCTGGGCGGGCCGAAATTGTTGGTACTTCCCGCCACGCGCCAGAAGTACGACACCGCGCTGCGCGCTGTTGGCAGCGATCAGTACAGGGCGGGCTTCCTGCCGTACAATATCATGGAGGGCTGGCAGCAGCTGGTGCATGACTTCGCGCTGCTGCGCGCTTATCAGGCGTCCGAGAAATATGCACCGGCCTTCAAAGTCAGCGCCGCCGACCGGCGGAGCTATGCTCGTCTTCTGGATTTGCGCCGGATGCTGGTGCTGCGGGACCTGGGCGTGTGGGCACATTTTGTCGAGGATGCCAGCCAGCCCCTGCATGTCAGCGTACATTACAATGGCTGGGGCAATGGTCCTAATTCGGAAGGTTTTGTCACCGGCCCCGGGCTACATGCCAAATTCGAGGCTGCCTTTGTCAGCGCCAACATCCATGCATCCGATATTGCCGCGGCGATGCAGCCTTATCAACATTGCGACGATAGTTTACAGTCCTGCACGCAGGACTACCTCGCCGCTAGCGCCCGCTGGACAGTGAAGCTGTATCAGCTCGAGAAGGCCAGCGCGTTTGACGCCCCGACTGCTGAATCCAGGACATTCACAGTCCTGCGCCTGGCCGAAGCGGCCAATCACTTGCGCGACATGGTGGTGGATGCTTGGCGTGCCTCGCGCGAGGTTTCGCTGGGCTACAAGATCAAGACCCCGGTCATCGACTATGAGGCTGGCAGGGCGATCATGACCCTACAGTCGATGGACTAGCTCGCACGTCCTTCGGCATTCCTAGGAACCTTGTCTTTTCGGCTCCCGATGGCTTGTGGCTTCCGGAGTTTTTGGCCAATCTGCTCACAGAATAGGCAAAACCCGGTCCACGGATTTGCATAAAAATGGGGCAGGAAACCGTGATAAACGCCGCTGATACCGCGTGGATTTTGACCGCCACGGCGCTGGTGTTGTTGATGACCCTCCCGGCCTTGGCGCTGTTCTATGGCGGGCTAGTCCAGGCCAAGAACATCCTGTCGGTGCTGGTTCAATGCGCCGCTGTGGCCGCCATCTGCTCGGTGCTCTGGTTCGCGGTCGGTTATTCGCTGGCCTATAGCGGCGACGGCTACTGGCTAGGGAACGGCGCGGCCTTCTTCCTGAACGGCATGGCGCGCGATTCTGTGCGGGCCGGAACCCATCTTCCCGAAAGCGTCTTTGTGATGTTCCAGATGACCTTCGCGGTCATCACGCCTGCGCTGATCATCGGCGCATATGTCGAGCGTATCCGCTTCGCTGCTGTGTTGCTGATTTCGGCACTGTGGATGCTGATCGTCTATGCGCCGGTGGCGCATTGGGTGTGGGGCGGCGGCTGGCTGGGCAAGATGGGCGTGATGGATTTTGCCGGCGGCATCGTGGTGCATGTTACCGCAGGCGTTTCGGCGCTGGTCATCGCCTGGATGATCAAGCCGCGTCATGATTTCCCCCACCGCATCCGCCCGCCGCATGCACCCTGGATGGTGATGGTGGGCGCCTCGCTGTTGTGGGTGGGCTGGTTCGGATTCAATGCTGGAAGTGCGCTGTCATCGGGCGCCGATGCCGGCATGGCGATGCTGGCGACGCATCTGTCGGCCGCCAGCGCCACCCTAGTGTGGATGGCGATTGAATGGATCAAGTTCGGCAAGCCCAGTCTGGTCGGCGCGGTCACCGGCACCATCGCGGGACTGGCCACCATCACCCCCGCTGCCGGCGTGGCGGGCCCGCTGGGCGCGGTGCTACTGGGCGCCGCAGCGAGCTGCGTTTGTTATCTGGCGGTTTGGCTTGTCAAGCGCGTGATGGGCGTGGACGATGCGCTGGACGTGCTTGGTGTGCATGGCGTTGGTGGGGCGCTGGGCACTTTGGCTCTGCCGCTGGTGGCACTGATTGGAAGTGGCACGGGCCATCTCAATCATGTTCCGGTGCAGCAATTCACCGTGCAGGCCATCGGCGTGGTGGCGGTTGCTCTGTTTTCGGCGATCGCCACCTATCTGATCACCAGGCTGGCAGATATGCTGGTGGGGCTGCGTGTCGATCTTGAGCATGAAACACTGGGCCTTGATTTCGCCACCCACGGCGAGTCCGGCTATCACATGAACCGCTAGGAGCTCGGCATGAAACTCGTCGTTGCCATCATCCAGCCGCATCGGCTGGACAGCGTGCGCGAGGCCCTGACGGCCCTCGGCATTGACGGCATGACCGTGACGGAGGTGCGCGGCTATGGCCGCCAGCGCGGCCATACCGAGATTTATCGGGGCGCCGAATACACCATCTCCTTCACGCCCAAGCTGAAGGTGGAAGTGGCGCTGCCCGATGGCCGGGTTGAAGATGTCATCGCCGCTATCACCAAGGCGGCCCGCACCGGCAAGATCGGCGACGGTAAGATTTTCAGCATGGACCTGCAATCAGCCCTGCGCGTGCGAACAGGCGAGACCGGCGACGACGCCCTCTAAGCTTGCCCTTTGCGGGGGGCTGTGGAATTCATGCCCAGTGGAAGATCCGCATAAAATTGTGCTGGAGACGCTGGCGGCCAAGGGGCGGCTGCGCGCATTGGCATCGACGCGCGGGCTGGACTTTACCTCTAATGATTTTTTGGGGCTGGCGGAAAGCCGGACTTTGCGTGATGCCGCATCCGCGGCGCTGTCGCGGGGCGTGCCCGTCGGCGCTGGCGGTTCGCGGCTGCTCCGTGGCAATCATCCCGAGCATGAGGCGCTGGAAGAAGAAGCCGCCAGATTCTTCGGCAGTGAGACGGCTTTGTATTTTCCCACAGGCTTTGCCGCCAACGCGGCGCTGGCCGCCACCCTGCCGCGTCCCGGAGACCTGATCGTTCATGACGCGCTGATCCATGCCAGCTTCCGCGATGGGCTGAACCCGGCGCGCATCCAGGCGATCTGTGCCCCGCACAATGACCTGGACGCGATGGATGCCATCATCAGGGGGTGGCGTGTTGGCGGCGATACAGGCCGGGTGTGGATCGCGGTGGAGACTCTGTATTCCATGGACGGTGATTGCGCGCCGCTGCCGGAGTTGGTCGCGTTGGCATCGCGCCATGGCGCTATGCTGCTGCTGGACGAAGCCCATGCCACCGGCGTCCATGGCTATCAGGGCAGGGGACTGGGCGCGCCCTACGAAGGCGCGCCCAACATCATCTCGCTGCACACCTGCGGCAAGGGCCTAGGCGCGGCGGGCGCGCTGGTCTCCCGCCCGGTGGAGGGCGGTCCGTACGTGCTCGTGCCCGACACGCT
>JAPLPI010000379.1 GCA_026400305.1 Alphaproteobacteria bacterium
TGACAATGCCACCCTGACGGCGCAGATGGCGGCCGGCACCAGCTTCGCAGGTGGCCGGGGCCATTTTGAGGTCGCCGCCGAATACAGCCACATGGACGGTGTGGAAGGTGGATGGCGTCAGCTCGCCTGTTGCGGCAACAGCTTGACTAATTCGCTGTCCCATGGCCGCTCCTGGTACATCTCGCCCACGATCCTGGTATACGGGTCGCCCGCGGCTACGCCGGCGGGGCAGCCGCAATATTTTGTGTCGGCCCGGGGTCAGCAAAACCAGCTGGGACGCTATGGCCTCATCAACAGTGGTCCGCTGATGGGCATAGCCTTTGGGCCAAACAGTTCGACCTATCGCTTCAATTACGGAACCGGTCCCAATGGACTTCAGGGTGTTCCGCTGAACAATGGCAGTGCCAGCACGCCTGGCACGCTTTCCAACTGCGTCGCCCAGTTCTGCATTGGTGGCGAGACCGACGGCAATACCGGTTCGGGCGTGACCCTTGCCACGCCATTGACGCGCGGCAACGTCTACACCCGGCTGTCCTATGACGTGACGAACAATTTTGAAGTCTGGGCCACCATGAGCCTAGCCGAGGTCGGGACCTCGAACATCCCCAACCCCGATGCTTGGCTTGGGTCTTTGCCCGGCATCAATGGCGCGTCCGGACAGGTTGCCAGCAACACCACGGACGTGCTCTCCAAGGCAGCCTTCAACCCCGGCCAGGTGCTTCAGACCGCTGGCATCAAATGCGGCAATGCCGCGGGCGGCGCCAACGCCTTCCTGCCGGCCAGCATCAACACCGCTTGCGTAAATGCTGGCGCAACCAGCTTCAGCCTGGGTTCACTTTACTACGGCGTGGGACCGCAGAAGGTCTACACCCAGCGTGACAATCGCCGCTTCACCTTCGGCAGCGATGGGCATTTTAACTTTTACGATACCGATTGGTCCTGGAACAGCTATACCAGCATGGCGAGAACGACACCTCCATCAAGGTTCGCGGCATCACCCTGAAGCCCTATCTGTACGCGGCAATCGATTCTGTGGCGGATGCGTCGGGCGTCGCGGTTTGTCGAAGCTCCGCCGCACGCGCCTTGGGCTGCGTGCCGTTCAACCCGTTCGGCGTTACGCCAAGCCAGGCGCAGCTCGATTGGGTCTATGGCGGTTCCAAATGGGGCCCCGGCCCGCGCCAGATATCGCATCAGATGCAAGACGTTGCGGACTTCGCGATCAGCGGCTCACCTTTCTCGAACTGGGCCGGCAAGATATCGCTTGCCACCGGTGCGACCTGGCGCCAGGAAGCCTATGACGTAAATGGCGATGGCGCCGGCAATGGTACCATCGAGGGCGCGAACAATGCGCCGGGCAGCCCCTGCGTGGATCCGCTGCTGAACTGCTTGAACGGCACCAACTGGTATGCCGGCAGCTTCCATAACGCCAAGGGCAACTATCACGTCCTGGAGGAATTCCTGGAAGTGAACGTACCACTGATCGACAATGTGACCTGGGGTACGGCCAACCTTAACGTTTCTGGCCGCCACGCCCGCTATTCAACGGCGGGCGACGCTAACACCTGGAAGATTGGCGCCACATGGGATACGCCGCTGGACGGCTTCCGCATGCGTGCATTGATGT
>JAPLPI010000162.1 GCA_026400305.1 Alphaproteobacteria bacterium
ATGACAGACGTGTCAAGCCCGCCCGAATAGGCGAGGACGACCTTCTTGATGTCTTTCTTGACCACGTCAAAAATCCCCAAAAATCGCCGGGACTATAGGCAAAAAAGCCCCGAAATCTAGTGCGGCATCCGGGCCAGCTGACCCGATTGCACGTCTGCCAGCTTTTCGGCAGCGAGCCGCGCCGAAGCGCGCTCTTTCACGCTTTCGCTCTTGAGCTGGCCGCAGGCGGCCATGATGTCCCGGCCGCGCGGAGTTCTGACCGGCGAGGCATAGCCGGCCTTATTGACGATCTCGGCGAACTTCTCAATCTGGCTCCAGTCGGAGCATTCATAGGGGGCGCCCGGCCAGGCGTTGAACGGGATCAGGTTGATCTTGGCGGGGATGCCCGCCACCAGCTTCACCAGCGCCCGCGCATCGGCCAGGGAGTCGTTCACACCCTTCAGCATCACATATTCAAACGTGATGCGCCGCGCGTTGGACGCGCCGGGATAGGTGCGGCAGGCTTCCATCAGTTCGGCGATGGGATACTTCTTGTTGATCGGCACGATCTGGTCGCGGATCTCGTCGGTCACCGCATGCAGCGAGATGGCCAGCGACGAGCCGATCTCGTTGCCGGCGCGCGGGATCATCGGCACCACGCCGGCGGTCGAAAGCGTGACGCGGCGCTTGGACATGGCGATGGCGTCGCCATCCATGGCGATGGCCAGCGCGGATTTCACATGATCGAAATTGTATAGCGGCTCGCCCATCCCCATCATCACGATGTTGGTGACCTTGCGGCCCGGCGCGGTCGACGGCCAATCCTCCAGCGTGTCCTTGGCAATCAGGATCTGGCCCAGGATTTCGTCGGGATTCAGGTTGCGCACCAGCTTCTGGGTGCCGGTGTGGCAGAAGCGGCAGGTCAAGGTGCAGCCCACCTGCGAGGACACGCACAGTGTGCCGCGATCCGCCTCGGGGATATAGACGGTCTCGAACTCGATGCCCGCGCCGGTTTTCAGCAGCCATTTGCGGGTGCCGTCCTCAGACAGTTGCGCGGTGACGACCTCGGGCCGATCAAGCGAGAAATTCTGCTCCAGCAGCCCGCGGAAATCCTTGGCCAGGTTGGTCATGGCGGCGAAGTCGCGCGCGCCATGGACATAGATCCAGTTCCACAACTGGTTGACTCGCATGGGAAGCGATTTTGCCGGCACGCCCGAGGCAGCCAAAGCCGTCTTCAGCGCCTCCCTGTCGAGACCAATGAGGAGGAGACGTTTTTCCATCACATATTACAGGCGGCGTGCACCTTGGCCATCGCGTCATTGAAGCCGGACAGGCTGTAGGTGTCGCTGGTCTTGGTGCCCTTGCTCGAAACGCCGCTGGCCACCGCCGACACGCCGCCGCTCATGGCCGAGACCAGGCGCGGATTGTCGTTCAGCTGCTGCAGCCAGGCGCTACCATCCTTGCCGTTGTTGCGGATGAAGAAGGAAAACTTTTCGGGGCCGACGCCCAGGGCAGCAGTGCCGCCTTCCTTGGCCTGATAGCCGTACACGATCTGGGGTTCCGCCTTGACCTTGCGGCTGGGCCAGTCCGACACCATCAGATAGATGGAACCGCGCTTGGCGGCCCTGGGCTGGGTGGCGCGGGGCTTGGACAGGGCATAGCAGGTCAGGCTGGAACCTGTACCCGAGGAGAAAGCCGACCAGTTGCCGAACACGCCCAGCAGGTTCACCGGTTCCGCCATCGCGGGCGCAGAAGCGCCCATGCAAAGGGCGGCGGCGGTGAAAAGTCCCAAAATTCTGGTCATATCGACTCCGGCAGATGAACCCGGTGCGGAAAATCGCAGCGGAATCGGGCGTTTGTGTGATCGGGCGGCAAGATACTGGACCCTGCCAGGCCACCGCAAGCCATGTCTATTCTCGAAGCCCATAGCCGCGGGAGAACAGGCGCCATACCAGCCCGCCCAGGGCGGCGATCATCAGCAGGGTCAGTGCGATGGAAAGACCCTGCGGCGCCTCATCCACGCCAATCATCGCGCCGCGGATTCCGTTGATGAAATAGAAGAAGGGATTGGCCCAGAGCATCCAGTGCAACCAGTCCGGCAGCATCTTCATGGTGAAGAAGCTGCCGCCCAGCATGGACAGCGGCGTCAGGAAAAACACCACGGGCATGTTGAGCTGCTCGAAGCTCTTGGACCACAGACCGACCAGTATTCCCGCCAGGCCGAAGATGATCGAAACTGCCACGATCCAGAACACAAAGAGCGGCCAGGATTCGATCGTCGTGGCGCAAAAGCCAAGACCCAGGATCAGGATGCCGAGGCCGGTGACGGTGGCGCGCACCACCACGGTGGTCAGGCTGCCCACCACCATTTCCAGATAAGACAATGGCGCGACCAGCATCTCCTCCACAAAGCGCATGAAACGGGAAAAATAGATTGCCGAGGAGGATTGCAGGAAGGCGGCGGTGATGATGTTCATCATCAGCACGCCCGGCATCACGAACTCGATGTATTTGTGGCCGCCGATGGTGCGCATGGTGCCGCCCAGCACATAGCCGAACACGAAAATGAACAGCAGCGCCGAACTCCAGGGCGCGATGAAGACCTGGATCGGCACGCGCAGCATGCGCTGCACGTCGCGGCGCACGATGGTGCCAAGCCCCACCCAGTTCACGCCCATCGGTTTGAGATCCGGCACGCTCATCTATTGCCCCGCGACATGATCGGCCTCGGCGCCCGTGGCGACCAGATAGGCGTGCTCCAGGCTGCCGGGTGTGCCCGCCATCTCGTCCTTGGTGCCCTGGCGCACGATCCTACCCCTGGCAACGATGGCGATGTCGCGGCATAGCCGCTCCACCTCTTCAAGGTAATGCGAGGTCAGCAGGATGGTGCGGCCGTCCTGGTTGATCTCGGTCAGGTAGTTCCAAAGCACCCGGCGCAGCTCGACATCCACGCCGGCCGTGGGCTCGTCCAAGATGATCAGCTTGGGGTCATGCACCAGCGCGCGCGCCAGCACCACGCGGCGCTTGAGGCCGCCCGACAATTCGCGAAAGGTTTTCTTCAGGTGCGGCGTCAGTTCGAACTGCTCCATCAGATAATTGACGCGCGATTTGAGCTCGGCCGCGCCCATTCCGAAATAGCCGCCCGCCCAACTCACAATGTCGGCGGGCTTGGCAAAGGGGTCGACATTGAATTCCTGGGGGCACAGCCCGACCAGCCTGCGGGCTTCGCGATAATTCTTCACCGCGTCCAGGCCGAAAATCTCGATCGTGCCCGATGTCGGATTGGCGATGCCGGTGACGCAATGGATGGTGGTGGATTTGCCGGCGCCGTTGGGACCCAGGAAGCCGAAGAAATCGCCCTCCTCCACCGTCAGCGACAGATCTTCCACCGCAACATTGCCGCGGCGATAGACCTTGCGGAGATTGGTGACTTTCAGGGCGGGGGTGGCCATGGCTCTTATATGGACTGACTCCCCGGATTTCCAAGCCTAATAATCGCGCGGCTTCGACTTTGGCTCGCCCCAGCTGTGCGGCGGCGGCAGGTCCACAACGTCCCCGCCCGGCGTGATGGGCCGCCCGCCATAGCCGCCAAGATTCACGAGACGGTCATACAGCACGATGGCGCCGGCCATGCCGACATTGATGGAGAAACGCGTTGGAATCTTCACCACGAATTCGCACAGGGACAGCATCTGGGGCGACAGGGAATAACGCTCGGCCCCAAAGACATAGGCGGCGCGGCTGGGATGACGAAAGCGCGGCAATTCCAACGCATCGTCGGTGATCTCCACCCCCACCAGCCGGCAGCCCAGCGGCAGGCGGAAGTCCGACGGATGATCGTAGGAATAGAAAGGCAGCACACCTTCGGCATTGGACGTGTCGCTGTTGGCCCTGGCCAGGTTCAGCCGCGGTGCGACGGAGAAGAAGAATCTGGCGTCAAAGGCATGCGCTATCCGCACCAGATTGCCCAGGTTCATGGGCTTGGACACGCCTTCCACGCCGACGGCAAAATATCCCTTCATGCCGCCTGCCTATACGATTCAGACTTGGCTTGCTACCGTCCCAGGCGGCCCGTGCCCAGCGCGGCCAGGTCTGAGCGGTCAAGGAAGAGCGTCTGATACTCGATATCCCGGATGAAGCATTCGCGCTCACTGCCGGCATTGCGCAGCAACACCGAGACGCCCTTGGCGTCGCAGGACAGGCGCCCCACGCCATAGTCCTTGAAGCGCAACCCGAACTGGCGGTCGATTTCGTAGCACTTGGCCGTGAAGTTCAACCGGTAGCGCACCCGCGCCGTGTCGGTGATGATCAGCGAAAGGGCGCCGTGGGCGTATTGAAAGTCTTAGATATTGCCCTGCTACAGGCAGTGCCGTCCCGACGGGACCGGCGCCGGTTCGCGCCCGTTTGATTTTGGGCCATCGCCGGCATCGCCCGGCCTGGACGCCAGCACGCCATTCAGCGGCCCGCCCGGAAAAGAGCGATATTCAGCGTGATGGCGCCATCGGCGCCCATCAGCGCGGTGCGATGCCGCTGGGTCCGCGGCAATCTTGTTGCAGGGTCACGGACGATGCCTGCGCCGCCGTCAACAGCACCAAAGCAATCAGCCATCTCATTCTGCAAAAGGCTTCTGCAGATAAATCTCACCACCTCCCTGCTTGAACTCGTCCGACTTCTTGGCCATGGCAGCGCGGATTTCGGTGGTGCTTAGCGTGTCATTGGTGCCCTTGGCGGCGTCACGCACTTCCTGGCTGATCTTCATCGAGCAGAATTTTGGTCCGCACATGGAGCAGAAATGCGCCACCTTGGCGCCGTCCGCCGGCAGGGTTTCGTCGTGGTAGATCTGGGCGGTTTCCGGGTCCAGCGCCAGGGCGAACTGGTCGCGCCAGCGGAACTCGAAGCGCGCCTTGCTCATGGCATCGTCCCAGATGCGCGCCGCCGGATGACCCTTGGCCAGGTCGGCGGCATGGGCGGCGATGCGATAGGCGATCACGCCGGCTTTCACATCGTCGCGATCCGGCAGGCCCAGATGCTCTTTGGGCGTGACATAGCAAAGCATGGCACAGCCGAACCACCCGATCATCGCCGCACCAATCGCGCTGGTGATGTGGTCATAGCCCGGCGCCACGTCAGTGGTCAGCGGCCCAAGCGTGTAGAAGGGTGCTTCATCACAGGCCGCCAGCTGGCGATCCATGTTTTCCTTGATCTTGTGCATCGGCACATGGCCGGGGCCTTCGATCATCACCTGGACATCGTGCTTCTGGGCGATCTTGTTCAGCTCGCCCAGGGTTTCCAGCTCAGCGAACTGGGCGGCGTCATTGGCGTCGGCGGTCGATCCGGGACGCAAACCGTCGCCCAAGGAGAAGGACACGTCATACTGCTTCAGCAGTTCGCATATCTCTTCAAAGTGGGTGTAGAGGAAATTTTCCCTGTGATGCGCCAGGCACCACTTTGCCAAGATCGAGCCGCCGCGCGACACAATGCCGGTGACACGCTCGGCGGTCAGCGGGACGTGGGCCAGCCGCACCCCGGCATGGACGGTGAAATAATCCACCCCCTGCTCGCACTGTTCCACCAAGGTGTCGCGATAGACTTCCCAGGTCAGGTCCTCGGCAACGCCGCCGACCTTTTCCAACGCCTGGTAGATCGGCACGGTGCCGATCGGCACCGGCGAATTGCGGATGATCCATTCGCGGATGGTATGGATGTGGCGGCCCGTCGACAGGTCCATCACATTGTCGGCGCCCCAGCGGATCGCCCAGACCAGCTTGTCGACTTCCTCTCCCACGCCGGAGGTGACGGCGCTGTTGCCGATATTGGCGTTGATCTTGGTGAGGAAGTTGCGGCCGATGATCATCGGCTCGGTTTCCGGATGGTTGATGTTGGCCGGGATGATAGCGCGGCCGCGCGCGATTTCGCTGCGCACGAATTCGGCGGTGATCTCGTCCGGGATCGAGGCGCCGAAGCTGTTGCCGTCACGCAGGACCGAGCGACCGAGATTTTCGCGCGCGGCGATGAACTTCATTTCCTCGGTAATGATCCCCTGGCGCGCATAATAGAGCTGGGTGACGTTCTTGCCCGGCTTGGCGCGCAGCAGCTTGACGCCGTCACGCTTGAACTGCGGCACGGTCAGTTTTTCGCCCGGCTTCAACCCGTCATCTTCCGGCTTGCGGTCGCGGCCGACATATTCCTCGACATCGCCGCGCGCCAGGATCCATTCCCGGCGCTTGGCGGCGAGGCCCTTTTCAATGTCGATGGTCACGGTATCATCCGTGTAGGGACCCGAGGTGTCGTACAGCCGGACCGGCGCTTCGCCGCCCGCCAGTTCAACTTCGCGGAACGGAACGCCGTCGACCATCAGCTTCTTGGAGCCGGGCAGCGCGCCGCGGGTGATGGAAAGCGACTTGTCGAGAATGGGCTTGTTCATGGCAACCTCTCCCTACGCCGGTGTGAGCCGGATCAGGTTCTAAGGGATCCGCACCATTGCGGTCTCAGCGCCTTGCGGCACACCCCTGGGAGTCCGGGTTATAGCCCCAGCGCCCCCGCGGCGCTAGGACGCCGCGAAGGTGCGAAACTCCGAAATCACCGCCTTGACCGCCGCCGCGACGATCTTTTCCCCAGCTTCCACATTGGCTTGGGAAGGATCAGAACCGATGCGCCCGTCCGGGAAACGGCGGCGATAATCATCGGCGTCCAGGATCGGGCCGTTGGGGGCGATTCGCGGGCTCATGGCCACCGACTTCACCGCTTCGGGATAGCCGGCCCAGGTGACCGACACTTCGGACGGCGTGGCATGGCTGCCTTCGCCCACCGGAAACAGCTGGCGGCAGACATCCATCACCCCGTTCAGCTCCCACCAGTTGCGCAAGGTACAGCGCAGCGGCGGATGGTTGGAGCCGGCGTGGGAACCCCCTGAACCATTTGAAAAAGTGACACCGTGATAGATTTCAGAAAATGCCGCGGTGATGGTGGCGATATTGCCGCCATGGCCGTTCAGCCAATAGATGCGCTCAAAGCCGTGGCGCACCAGCGACTGGGCCCAGTCCTGCATCGCCGCGATCATGGTCGAGGGACGCAAGGTGATGGTGCCGACAAAGCCCATATGGTGTTGCGCCTGGCCGACATTGAAGGTGGGCCCGATCAGGATTCCCGCCTCGTCGCCCGCCCGCTTGCCGATGATTTCCGGGCACAGCGCATCAGTGCCCAGCAGCCCGTTGGGGCCATGCTGTTCGGTGGAGCCGATGGGGATCAGGATGGCCTTGGACTTGGCCAAGTAGGCCTCGACCTCGGGCCAGGTGGACAGATGAAGCTGCATAGCTGCCGTCTTGATGTTGAGATGCGATCATAGCACCATCGCACCAGACACAAGTGAAAAGAGACAGCGATATGTCCGACAGCCTGTTCCCGGTGCCAGAGGAATGGAAAAAACGCGCCTTGATGACCAAGGCGCAATATGATGCCGCCTATGCGGCATCGGTGAAGGACCCGGACGGCTTCTGGGCCAAGGAAGCGGCACGGCTGGACTGGGCCAAGCATTTCACCAAAGTTTCGAACGTCAGCTTCGACCCGGACAAGCTGTCGATCAAATGGTTCGAGGATGGGGCGCTGAACGTCTCGGCCAACTGTATCGACCGGCACCTGGCCAAGCGCGGCGATCAGACCGCCATCATCTGGGAAGGCGATGACCCCGCCGTCAGCAAGCATATCACCTATCGCCAGCTTCATGCCGAAGTCTGCAAGTTCGCCAATGTGCTCAAGCGTGCCAATGTCCAGAAGGGCGACCGCGTCACGCTTTACATGCCGATGATCCCGGAAGCCGCCTATGCCATGCTGGCCTGTGCCCGCATTGGGGCGGTGCATTCGGTGGTGTTCGGCGGCTTCTCGCCCGACAGCCTGGCCGGCCGCATCACCGATTGCGATTCCAAGGTGCTGATCACCAGCGATGAAGGGTTGCGCGGTGGCAAACCGATCCCGCTGAAGAAGTATGCCGACCTGGCGGTCGATCAATGCCCCGGCGTGGAGCGGGTGATCGTGATCAAGCACACCGGCTGCGATGTGGCGATGACGCCGCACCGCGACCTCTGGTATAACGAAGAAGCCGCCAAGGTCTCCGCCGACTGTCCCGCCGAGGCGATGAACGCGGAAGACCCGCTGTTCATTCTTTATACGTCCGGCTCGACCGGAAAGCCCAAGGGTGTGCTGCACACCTCCGGCGGATATCTGCTGTGGGCGTCCTGGACGCATCAATATGTGTTCGATTATCACGAAGGCGATGTCTATTGGTGCACCGCCGATGTCGGCTGGGTCACCGGCCACAGCTATATCGTCTATGGCCCGCTGGCCAATGGCGCCACGACGTTAATGTTCGAAGGCGTGCCCAATTATCCCACCACCTCGCGCTTCTGGGAGGTGATCGACAAGCACAAGGTCAACATCTTCTACACCGCGCCCACCGCCATCCGCGCTTTGATGCGCGACGGCGACGGCCCAGTGAAGAAGACCAGCCGCACATCTCTGCGCCTGCTGGGCAGCGTGGGCGAGCCTATCAATCCGGAAGCATGGCTGTGGTATCACCGCGTCATCGGTGATGGCCGCTGCCCGATTGTCGACACCTGGTGGCAGACCGAGACCGGCGGCATTCTGATCTCGCCCCTGCCCGGCGCCACGGACCTCAAACCCGGCTCGGCCACCAGGCCCCTGCCCGGCATCATCCCGGAACTGGTGGATGCCGACGGCCAGGTGCTGGAGGGCGCCACCAGCGGCAACCTCTGCATCGCCCAGAGCTGGCCCGGCCAGATGCGCAGCGTGTATGGCGACCACCAGCGCTTCGTGGACACCTATTTCAAAACCTATCGCGGCAAGTATTTCACCGGCGATGGCTGCCGCCGCGATGAGGATGGCTATTACTGGATCACCGGCCGCGTCGATGACGTGATCAACGTCTCGGGCCACCGCATGGGCACCGCCGAAGTGGAAAGCGCCTTGGTCGGGCACAAGGATGTCGCGGAAGCGGCGGTGGTGGGCTATCCCCACGACATCAAGGGCCAGGGCATCTATGCCTATGTCACCTTGAAGGCTGGCGTCACGCCTTCCGATGCGCTGAACGCCGAATTGAAAGCCTTCGTCGGCAAGGAAATTGGCCCTATCGCCAAGCCGGACGCGATCCAGTTCGCACCCGGCCTGCCCAAGACCCGCTCGGGCAAAATCATGCGCCGTATCCTGCGCAAGATCGCCGAGGGCGATACATCGAGCCTGGGCGACATCTCGACTCTGGCCGACCCATCGGTGGTGGACGACCTGATCAAGAATGCACGCAAGTAATGCTGATATTTTTGTATGTGCTCGCGGCGATTGGCGTGGCCTTTTGGGCCAAGCAGGACGGCCGCCGCGCCGGGGTGTGGTTCCTAGCGTCCAT
>JAPLPI010000373.1 GCA_026400305.1 Alphaproteobacteria bacterium
GATATTCGTCGATCATGGACGCCGCACGATCCGCCGGAACGGTGACACCGTTCAAGTCGGAATGGCGCACGATCAAATCACCAATCTCCTCGCCGCCGCTGCTGCGGCGGTTCTGGATTTCGATCCGGGCGCCCATTTCCAGCAAAGTCTGGATCAGGCCTGTCCGGCGGGGATTGAGCAGGATGGCTGGCAAGGAGATTTCCGAACCCGGCACGATCAGGGCCGCCACCATCAGGAAGGCTGCGCTGGAGGGATCGCGCGGCACTTCCACGCTGCAGCCGGTCATCTTGGCGGGGCCTTCCACTGTGATGACTTCGCCGCCTTCTGCGCGCGGCGATACGGTGATCTTCACGCCGAACGCCGCCAGCATCTTCTCGCTGTGATCGCGGGTCAGGGTGCCCTGGGAAATTTTACTGGTGCCGTTCGCATTCAGCGCCGCCAGCAGTAGCGCCGATTTCACCTGGGCACTGGCGGTGGCGACATGGGCAGTAATGGCCTTGGCATCCTTGGCGCCATGCAGCTTCAGCGGCATCAGCGCCTTGGGGCCTAGCTCCTCATAGGTGAGGCCGAAAGCTACCAGCGGCGCCACCACCCGCGCCATGGGGCGCGAGCGCAAAGACGCATCACCTGTGAAGGTGGCGGTGATCGGCGTTGTGGCCATCGCCCCCATCACCAGGCGCGAGCCGGTGCCAGAATTGCCGAAATCGAGGTCTGCGCCAGGCGGCTTCCAGTTCCCCACTCCGGTCCCCTTGACCCGCCAGCGGCCCGGCCCCTCGGCGGTCAGCTCGGCGCCGAAGCAGCGCAGGGCGCCGGCGGTGGAATGGACGTCGCCGGACTCCAAAAGTCCGGAAATGCGGGTTTCGCCCTCTGCCAGGGCGCCCAAAATAAGCGCCCGCTGGGAAATGGATTTGTCTCCCGGCACCTGGGCGGTGCCCTTGAGGGGGCCGGCGCGGCGGGCGGCGAGTGGGGTGGCATTGGCGTTATGCATCAGGGGCTTCAAATCACCTTTACAGGCGGGGCCAACCGTGGCAAACGCGCCCCTCCAATAACCCCTTCTTCACGGGAAGATCATCTTGGTCAAGGCAGATCTTGGAACCAAACGGGCTTGCCCCAGTTGCGCGGCGAGGTTTTACGACCTCACCAAGCGGCCCATAGAGTGCCCCAAGTGCGGTTTCAGCTATGAGCCCGAAGCACTCTTCAAGCAGCGACGCAGCCGCGCCGTAGAGCCGGCCGCCGCGGGCCCCGTCCCTGCCGCTAACGCGGAAGATAACGAGGACGAGGACGAAGACGCCGCCGAGTCCGATGATGAGGAAGAAGAAGCCGAAGCCGTGGTCGAGGCGCCGCTTAAGATCGCGGCGACCGGCGAGGACGAGGACGAAGACGCCGAGGAAGAGGAAGCCGAAGCGGAATCGGGCATGTCCGTTGTTGATGCCGACGAGGAAGTCGCCATCGAGGACATAGAAGTCGAAGACGACGAGGACGAAGAAGAGAACGATCTTCTGGGCGAAGTCGAAGACGAAGAAGACGATGTCAGCGGCATCATCGATCCGGGCATTGCCAAAGACGAAGCCTAAGCTTTAAAAGCCGGAGCCGGGCAACCAGACCGGTTCGCATGGTACGGGGCCATAGCTCAGCTGGGAGAGCG
>JAPLPI010000076.1 GCA_026400305.1 Alphaproteobacteria bacterium
GGGATATTTGCGCGCCTGGCCCAGCACGAAATCCACCGCGTTGGGATAGGGCCGTCCCGCCACGGTGCCGCCTTCGGCATAGCGGCGCTGGGTGAAGGCGTTCAGGTTGACGGCGGCGGGTGTTCCCATCGCCACCGGAATATCGCTGCGGCCCAGCTCGCCCAGCATGCGATCGAACATGCGGGCCCGCGTGGCGGTATCGCCGAAACTGGCGGAGACGCCCAGGATTTCAAACTCCGGACTGGACAGGGCCAGCCCCACGGCAAAGGCGTCGTCGATATCGTCGCCGATGTCGCTGTCGATGATGATTTTCTCGCGCTGCTGTGCCTGTGCCGTGCCGGCAATCAAAAGAATGGCCGCAATGACGCCCAATATCCTACGCATGTTTCACCCCTGTTGTTCCCGGCATGATGCCGGGTTTGGAGCGAAAAGGTCAAAGCCTTGACCGGGCATGCGCAAAAAAGCATCCATGCCGTCATGACCCGGTTTTTTGCCGCCTTCCTGCTGCTGATGATGGCTGCATCGGCCTTTGCCGCCGATGATGCGCTGAGCCCGGCGGCCAATGCCGCCTTCCTGACTGCCAATGCCAAAAAGCCCGGTACCATCACCCGTCCCAGTGGCTTGCAATATCGGGTGGTGCGTCCCGGCACGGGCAAGCGGCCGGGCGGCAATGACGTGGCGCGCATCGCCTATGCCATTCGCCAGATCAATGGCGCGCTGGTGGACAGCACCACGCCTGTTCTGCCGGCGTCCGTGCAGGTCAGCACGATTTCCCTCGCCGGCCTGGCCGAGGCCTTGCCCCTGATGCATGAAGGCGATCGCTGGCAGCTGGTGATCCCGCCCAACCTGGCGTTCGGGCCGAAGGGCGCCGTCAATGGCTCGGTCGGTCCAAATCAGGTGCTTGTGATGGACGTGACGCTGATTTCCACCGCGCCGCCGCAGCCGGGACAACAGCTCTCCGAAAGCCCGTTTTCGCTCTGGGGCAACGGCCGCGAAAACGGCGCATCCTTTACGCTGAATAACTAGGACGCAGGCTTCAGCAAGTAATGATTGACGCCCCAGGCGTCGCCATCCTTGAAGCCGAAGCTCTCCGCGGTGGCCAGGAAGAACATGCGCCAGCGCCGCCGCCACACGCCCGCTTCGGTGCCATAAACTCTTTTCAGAATAGGATCGATCCGGCCGCGATTGGCATCGAACAGCTCCAGCCATTGCAGCGCGGTGCGCTTGTAGTGGCTGCCACTCCAGCGCCATTCCTCTTCCACCGTGAACAGGTCGGGAAATTGCCGGATCAGGCCAATCGTCGGCATGATGCCGCCGGTGAAGAAGTGCTGGCCCATCCAGTCTTCCGGATCGCGCCAGTCATAGCGCGCCGGGCGGTGGCGATGGGTGAAGATATGGATGAAGAGGCGCCCGTCGGGCTTCAGCCATGTCCGCACCCGCGACAGCAGCGCCTGCCAGTTGGCCATATGCTCGAACATCTCCACCGACACCACCCGGTCGAACGCCTTGTCGGTGTTGAAGTCGTTCATGTTGGCATTGATGACGGTGAGGTTGGTCAGTCCGCGGCTGCGCGCCTGGCCCTCGATATAGCCGCGCTGCGGCGCGGAGTTGGAAACGGACGTGATGCAGGCGCCGGGAAACTTCTCGGCCATGTACAGCGACAGTGACCCCCAGCCGCAGCCCAGCTCCAGAATATCCTGGCCATTAGCAAGGCCCGCATGCGCCAAGGTCTGCGCCAGGGCGATGGCTTCGGACTCGCCCAATGTCTCGTGCCCCGTG
>JAPLPI010000059.1 GCA_026400305.1 Alphaproteobacteria bacterium
AGCTGATACTGTCCAGCGACCTGAATGGCGACAGCGGCCTATTCCACCGATAGTGGTCAGATGTCGGCGCCGGCCGCGAAGTAGACGGGCTGGTTCTTTTCCGTGGCCAGGCCCAGATGTTTCATCGCCAGCTTGTGCGCGAACCGAGCGCCCAGGAAGAAGATCGGGCTGACCAGGAGCGACATGGCGATCATCGCGATGGCTAGTTTGTGGCCGCCGGGGCTGAGAGTGTGGGCGGCAAGTCCCGCGGCGGCGATGACGAAAGAGAATTCCCCCACCGGCGACAGGAACAGCGAGGCGGCGAAAGCGGTGTCGAATTTCTGGCCCGCCAGGCTCAGCAGGATGAAGTTCAGTACGGTCTTGCCGCCGGTTACCACCACGAGCGCGGCGGCGATCACCCAGACCTGCTGGACGAGGTAATGCAGGTCGATAAGCAGGCCCACCGACAGGAAGAAGACGAACAGCAGGATGCTCTGCACCGGCTGTGCCATGGTGAGCGCGTCGCGCCGCAAGGTCGAATGCCCCACCGCCAGCCCGCCCAGGAAGGCGCCCAGCGCCGGCGACAAGCCTAGGAGGCCGGATGCAGCAGCAGCCGCAAAGCAGATACCCAGCACGCCCAACGTGCCGACGTCGAAATTCTTCAGCAGATATTCGGACGCCGGAAAACGGAAGCTCTTGATCTTGGTCAGAACCTTGATGAAGGCGGCGAGCAGCGCGAAGGCCAGCGCCAACTTGGTGCCCACGCCCATCATCGCCCTAGGCGTCAGGTCGCCGCCCAGCGTGTTGGTGATCAGTAGCAGCGGCACCACCGCCAGGTCCTGGGCCACCAATATCGCCACTGCCAGCCGTCCCGCGGGCGTGTCTTTTTCCTGACTGTCCTCGATCATCTCCATCGCCACGGCGGTGGAGGAAATGGACAGCATGAAGCCGATCACCACCCCGCCCAGCACTTCGCCATGCACGGCATAGGCGAACAGGGCCACCGAGGTGGGAATGATGGCGCAGGTCACAGCCGTGACGCCCAATGCCAGTGGCAAGAACCTGGAAAAAGCCGCCAGCCGCATCTCCATCCCGATGATGAACAGCAGCATCAGAACCCCCAGCTCGGCCAGGGTTTCGATACTGTCATCGGTCTGGATCAGGGCTATGCCGGTCGGCCCCAGCACCATGCCCACCAGAATAAAGCCCGCGGCGGCGGGCATCCGTAGCCGGTTCATCACAAGGCCACAGCCCACGGCGGCAGCCAGGAGCAGGGCCAGGGAGGACAGGGACTGTTGTTCGTAGATGACCTTGCTTCTAACAGGGTGGAACAGGGATCAAGCGCAATGATAGGGTACAGCCATGGCAGAACCCAACCACATTGACGACGAAAAGCGCACCCTGATCCTGACCGGGGCGTCGCGCGGCATCGGCCATGCCACGGTCAAGCGCTTTTCCAGCGCCGGCTGGCGGGTGATCACCTGTTCGCGTCATGCCTTTCCGGAAAACTGCCCCTGGGCGGCCGGTCCCGAAGACCATATCCAGGTGGACCTGTCCGACCCGAAAGACACGATGCGCGCAGCCGAGGAAATGCGCTCCCGCCTGACCGAGGGCAAGTTGCATGCCCTGGTGAATAATGCCGCTATCTCGCCCAAGGGGCCCAAGGGCGAGCGGTTGGGCACTCTGGAATCCAGCCATGAACTGTGGCGCCAGGTGTTCGAAGTGAATCTGTTCTCCACCATCTGGCTGGCGCAGGGCTTGAAGAACGAACTGGCCGCAGCTAAGGGCTCGATCGTCAACGTCACCTCCATCGCTGGCAGTCGCGTGCATCCATTTGCTAGCGCGGCCTATTCCATCTCTAAGGCGGCGGCCGCCGCGCTGACGCGGGAAATGGCAGCGGACTTCGGCCCTTGGGGCGTGCGAGTCAACGCCATCGCCCCGGGCG
>JAPLPI010000064.1 GCA_026400305.1 Alphaproteobacteria bacterium
GGGTGCTGTGCCGCTGTTCGTGGTCGCCTTCCTGCGCCACCGCCTGCCGGAGACTGCCCGCTTCGCCGCGCAGGAGCATAAGACCAAATCCAAATTCGCCGAGACGACGGACATGCTGCGGGACATGGTGCGCCAATATCCCGGGCGACTGGCGGCCATCTTCATCGCCGTGTCGGCCTGGGGTTTCGCCATCTCGGCGGCGACCTTGCTGGCATCCAAGGTGCTGCAGAGCGATTATCACTACCAGCCTTGGCAGACCACCGCGCTGTTCGTGCCCGGCGGGCTGATCGGACTGGGCCTGGCAATCGCCGCGGGACGCCTGTCGGACCGGATAGGGCGAAAGCCCATGGCCTTTGCGATCGTCACGCTGTGCGGCGTCTGCTTTTATCTTTTCTATGGCGGCGCGCCGGCCTGGGCGATGCCGATATTGTGGACCCTGGCCTTTTTCGGTTTCTTCTCGGGCGACGTGCTGGTGGCGGGCTTCGCGCTGGAGATCGTACCTACCCATTACCGCGCCACCGTCTCCGGCCTGCGCTATCTGGTGGAAATCAGCATTGGCGCCCTGGCGCTGATGCTGGAAGGCCATCTTTACGACCGCTTCCACGCCCACGGCCCCGCCATCCAGTTGCTGCTGGCGACTATCCCGATCACCCTGATCGCCTTATTGTTCCTGCCGGAGCCGGCGGGAAAGACCCTAGAGGAAATGAGCGGTGGTTAGGACGCTTGTCTTGGTGATGCTGTTTTTGCCGACCGCAACGATGGCGGCAGAAGTCACCTGCAAAAAAAGCCCCGCCCTGACCGGGCAGTGCCGGATGGTGAAGGGCAGCCTGGGCCTGACCCCGGGTTTGGGCGTGACCGTGGTCGCCGAGGACGGCACCAAGATCATCATCAAGGCGCCGCCCGACAGCAATGCCGACATCGCCCCGCCCGTCATGCAGAACTGGCTCTATTGGCAAAGCAAGACCGGCTCCATGCGCACCCGCATCACCGGCACCTTTGAAATCTGCCCCCTGCCGTCCCAGATCAATACGGCCGGCATCAAGGATTATGGCTGCATCAACCGGGGCACCAAAATCGCGCAGGACAAGACTGTTTCAGTTAACTGAACACCCCGCTTGCGGGCCGCAATATCCCTCTCTATAAGCCGGGCTTTAATGACATCTCCGAGTACCGCACCGATCCTGCGTTCCAAGCATCTGCTGGGGATAGAGGGGCTTACGCCCTTCGACGTCACCGCAATGCTGGACCTGGCCGAGACCTATGTCGTGCAGGGCCGCGCCGCCGACAAGAAGACCGCCCTGCTCAAGGGCCGCACCCTGATCAACCTGTTCTTTGAATCCAGCACCCGCACCCAGTCCTCCTTCGAGCTGGCCGGCAAGCGGCTGGGCGCCGATGTGATGAACATGTCGGTCAAGACCTCGTCGGTGTCAAAGGGCGAGACGCTGATCGACACCGCCTCCACCATCAACGCCATGCGCCCGGACATATTGGTGGTGCGCCACCAGGATGCCGGCGCCGCCGAGCTTCTGTCGCGCAAGCTGGACTGCAGCGTGATCAATGCCGGCGACGGCGCCCATGAACATCCCACCCAGGCATTGCTGGATGCGCTGACCATCCGCCGCCATCGCGGCAGCTTCGAAGGCCTGGTGATCGCCATCTGCGGCGACGTGCTGCACAGCCGCGTCGCCCGTTCCAACCTGCGCCTGCTCTCCATAATGGGCGCGCAGGTGCGGCTGGTGGCGCCGCGCACCTTACTGCCCTGCGACGCCGACCGCTTCGGGGTGGAAGTCCATACCAACATGAAGAGCGGGCTGGCGGGCGCCGACATCGTGATGATGCTGCGCCTGCAGCTGGAGCGCATGGCCGGCGCCTTCGTGCCGTCGACCCGGGAATATTTCCGCTTTTATGGCCTGGACCGCGAAAAGCTGTCCGTGGCCAAGCCAGGCGCCCTTGTCATGCACCCGGGCCCCATGAACCGGGGCGTGGAAATCGCCTCCGACATCGCCGACGATGTGCAGGTCAGCCTGATCGCCGAACAGGTGGAGATGGGCGTGGCCCTTCGCATGGCCATACTCGATGCGCTGTCGCGGGGGATGTCATGAAGCGTATCGCCTTCCGCAACGCCCATTTGATCGATCCGGCTTCCGGCCTGGATGCCAAGGGTGGCCTCTTGGTGGAGAATGGCCGCATCGCCGATGTCGGCCCGCGCCTGTTCAACGATGCCGAGCCCAATGATCCCGAAGTGATCGACTGCCGCGGCCTGGTGCTGGCGCCGGGCCTGATCGATTGCCGCGTCTTCACCGGCGAGCCGGGCGCCGAGCATCGCGAAAGCCTGGAGTCGGCATCCGCCGCAGCCGCCGCGGGCGGCGTCACGTCCATGATCGTGATGCCCAACACCGATCCCGTCATCGATGAACCATCGCTAGTGGATTTCCTGCTGCGCCGCGCCGCCGCCACGGCAAAGGTCCGGGTGCTACCCTGCGCCGCCCTGACCAAGGGTTTGCTGGGCGAAACCATGACCGAAATCGGTCTCCTTCAGGAAGCGGGCGCTATTGCATTTACAGAGGGCGACCGTTCTGTCGCCAACGCCCGTGTGCTGCGCCGCGCCTTGTCCTATGCCGCCACCTTTGACGCGCTGGTGATTTCCCATGCCGAAGATCCCGAGTTGGTAAAGGGCGCCAGCGCTACCGAAGGCGAGTTCGCCACAAGGCTTGGCCTGCCCGCCGCGCCCGCCATTGCCGAGGCCATGATGGTGGAGCGCGACATCCGCCTGGTCGAACTGACCGGGGTACGGATGCATTTCGGCCAGATCTCCACCCGCACCGCGCTGGACGTCATCGCCGCCGCCAAGGCGCGCGGCCTGCCCGTGACCTGCGGCGTCACCGCCCACCATCTCACCCTGAACGAGCTGGATGTCGGCGCCTATTACACGTTCCGCAAGGTTCGCCCGCCCCTGCGCAGCGAAGCCGACCGCGCCGCCATGGTCGAAGGCGTGGCATCGGGCGTGATCGACGTGATCGTGTCCAGCCATGAACCGCAGGGTGCCGACACCAAGCGCCAGCCCTATGCCTCTGCCGCCGCCGGCACGGTGGGGCTGGAGACTTTGCTGCCCGCCGCCTTGTCGCTGTCGCACAATGGCGATGCCAGCCTGTCCCAGGTGATCGCCGCCCTGACCGCCGCACCGGCGCGCATCTTCGGCCTGCCCGGCGGCACCCTGGCCCGGGGCGCGCCCGCCGACCTGGTGCTGCTGGACGAGAATGAACCCTTTGTGGTGGACGCCGAAAAACTGCGCTCCCGCTCCCGAAACACCGCATTTGAAGGCCACAAATTCTCAGGACGCGCCCGAGCGACCTTTGTCGGCGGCGAATGCGTGTTCGACGCGCGCTAGATTTCTGCCGCGCCCACTGGCATCGTCCCCGCCATGATCCTGCTGCAAGCACTGCTGCTCGGTTACCTGCTGGGCACCATGCCGTTCGGACTTTTCTTTGCCTGGATTTCCGGGGCCGGGGATGTGCGCAAGATCGGCTCGGGCAATATCGGCGCCACCAATGTGCTGCGCACCGGCAAGAAATGGGCCGCCGCTGCCACCCTTCTGTGCGACGGCGCCAAGGGCGCGGCGGCGGTGCTGCTGGCGCGGACGCTGCTGCCGCCGGGGGCGGAGCTTATTGCCGCCGCTGCCGTGGTGCTGGGCCACATGTTTCCGCTGTGGCTGCGCTTCAAGGGCGGCAAGGGCGTGGCGACCTATCTGGGGGTCTGCTTCGCTCTGTATTGGCCGGTTGGCCTTATGGTGGCCGCCACCTGGATCGGCGCGGCGTGCATCTGGCGTATTTCGTCCCTGTCGGCGCTGATCGCCATCGCCTTGTCGTCAGCCTATTTCCTGCTGTTTCACCTGGAAGCCTATGCCGGGCTGGCGCTGGCGCTTTCGCTGCTCATCTATTGGATGCATCGCGACAATATCCGCCGGCTTCTGCAAGGCGCCGAACCGCGCATCGGGAAGAAAAGCAGTGCAGCCACGTGAGCGCGCCGACTGGCTGCGGCTGGCCCGCACCGAGAATATCGGTCCCGTCACCTTTCGAAACCTGATCGCGCGTTTCGGCACCGCGTCCGCGGCCTTAGGTGAAGTGCCGCGCATGGCAGGCCGGGGCGGCGCCAAAATCTTCGTCCTCCCGCATGAAAACGCCATCGCGTAGTAGATCGAGGTGCTTACCAAGTTGGGCGGGCGCATGATCGCCTCCTGCGAGCCGGATTATCCGCGCGGGCTGGCCGCGCTGGAAGCGCCGCCGCCCATCCTCAGCGTGTTGGGCCATCCGCACCTGTTGCAAAAAGAGATGATCGCCATGGTCGGTGCGCGCAACGCCAGCGCCCTGGCGCGCAAGTTCGCCGACACTTTGGCGCGCGATCTGGCCTTTGCCGGCATCGTGGTGGTATCGGGCCTGGCGCGCAGCATCGACGCGGCCGCCCATGAAACGGCGCTGGCGGTGGGCACCGTCGCCGTGGTGGCAGGCGGCGTGGACATCATCTATCTGCCGGAAAATGAAAAGCTCTACGCGGCGATCAAGAACCAGGGCGTGATCGTTTCGGAAATGCGTCTGGGCGAAGCGCCCCAGGCGCGCCACGTCCCGCGCCGCAACCGCATCATCTCGGGCCTGGCGCGCGGCGTGGTGGTGGTGGAAGTCGCCGAGAAATACGGCTCGCTGATCACCGCCCAGTACGCCATCGACCAGGGCCGCGAGGTGTTCGCCGTGCCGGGATCGCCGCTGGATCCGCGCGCGCGTGGCACCAACCGCCTGATCCGCGAAGGCGCCGTGCTGACCGAAAACGCGGACGACATTCTATCCGTGCTGTCGCCCATGCTGGGCGGCGGCTTTGCCGAGCCTGATGCGCCATCGCCCACGATGTCTGCCGCAGGGCTGGAAGCGGAAGCCGACCGCATCCGCGCGCGGGTTGAGGAAGCGCTTGGCCCTGCCCAGGTCGCGATCGACGAACTGATCCGCCAGACAGGCGCGCCGGTGGCCGCCATCCTGACGGTACTGCTGGAGCTAGAATTGGCCGGGCGCTGTGTCCGCCATCCCGGAAATCAGGTGAGTTGGGCCTAGAATCCGCCTAGACTCGCCCCACAAGAACAACAAAGAGGGAGCAACGCATGGCAGACACGGCAAACCCCGCACCGCTTGGCCTGGTCGGGTTCGGAGTGACGACAGTTCTTCTCAGCAGCATCAATGCCGGCCTGTTGCCGGTGGCCGGCGAGCCGGTGGTCATCCCGCTGGCCATGGCCTTTGGCGGCACCGCCCAGATCATCGCCGGCATCATGGAGTTCAAGACCGGCAATGTGTTCGGCGCCACCGCCTTCACCGCCTATGGCGCCTTCTGGTGGTGGTTCGCGCTGCTGATCCTGTTGGGCGGCAACCACATCCTGGATCTGACGGGCGCGGGCAGCGCTATCGGCGTGTGCCTGCTGCTCTGGGGCGTCTTCACCCTGGGGCTGTGGGTTTCGACCTTCCGGCTCAGCAAATTGCTGTTCGCCATCTTCACCACCCTTTGGGTCGCCTTCTTCCTGCTGGGCCTTGGCGCGCTTCTGCCGAGTCCCGGCCTGCATACGGCGGGCGGTTGGGTCGGCCTGCTCTGCGGGTCGCTGGCGATGTATGGCAGCTTCGCCCTGGTCACCAATGCGACCTATGGCCGGGAAGTCATTCCGATCGGATCCCGGTAACCACCTGATTTCACAGACGAAGTGCGTGATTTTGGGCGGCCTTGCTGCCCAAAATCGCGTCTTCGGGCTGGCGCTCATCATCATTTCGTAAGATTTCGACGCTTAACCATAGGATCGCGCCCCATGGGTGCACAACTAAGGGTTATATTAATGCTCGCAATCGCCGTAAATACAACCAGAAGTTTTAAATCGTGCCGCCGCGCGTTGACAGCGGACTTTTCCTTCGATCAGTGTCCCGCCCCGTTTGCCGGCCCCCACCGGTTCCAAAACTTGCGAATTGCGGCGCAGACCCCAGATAAGCCCCTCTTTCACCCCCTGACAGGTTCTTTTTCCTAGATGAATGTCCTGATCGTCGAGTCCCCCGGCAAGATCAAAGCCATCAACAAGTATCTGGGCAGCAATTATAAAGTGCTGGCCAGCTTCGGGCATATTCGCGACCTCCCCTCCAAGGACGGCTCGGTCAAGCCGGACGACGATTTTTCGATGGTCTGGGACGTGGATGCCCGGGCCGCTTCCAAGATCAAGGACATCGCCGCCGCCGTGAAAGGCGCCGACAAGCTGATCCTGGCCACTGACCCGGACCGCGAGGGCGAGGCCATCAGCTGGCACATCCTGGAAGTGCTGCGCGGCAAGAACCTGCTCAAGGACATGCCGGTCGAGCGGGTGGCCTTCAACGCCATCACCAAGACGGCCGTGCTGGAAGCCATCCAGCATCCGCGCCAGATCAACCAGGAACTGGTGGACGCCTATCTCGCCCGCCGCGCGCTCGACTATCTGGTCGGCTTCACCCTGTCGCCGGTGCTGTGGCGCAAGCTGCCGGGCGCCCGCTCGGCGGGACGCGTCCAGTCCGTCGCCCTGCGCCTGATTGTGGAGCGCGAACAGGAAGTCGAGGCCTTCAAGCCCCAGGAATATTGGAGCATCGATACCGATCTGGCTGCCCCCGGCGGCAACTTCGCCGCCCGCCTGATCCAGCTTGACGGCAAGAAGATCGAAAAAATGTCGCTGACCAACGAAGCGGACGCGACCCGCACCGTGGCCGCGATCAACGCCCTGTCCTTCAGAGTCGGCAGCGTCGAGGCCAAGCCGGTCAAGCGCAATCCCTCCCCGCCCTTCAAGACGTCCACCCTGCAGCAGGAAGCCAGCCGCAAGCTGGGCTTCAACGCCAAGCGCACCATGCAGATCGCGCAAGGCCTTTATGAAGGCGTGGAAATCGGCGGCGATACCACCGGCCTGATCACCTATATGCGTACCGACGGCATCACCATGGTGGGTGAAGCCATCAATGAAGCCCGCGAAATGATCGGGGCCAAGTATGGCGCCCGCTATGTGCCCGGTACCGCCCGCGCCTATACCAACAACAACGCCAATGCTCAGGAAGCTCATGAAGCGGTGCGTCCCACCAGCTTCTCGCGTACGCCCGAGGAAGTGGCGCGTTACCTGGATGCCGATTCCGCCAGGCTGTATGAACTGATCTGGAAGCGCGCCGTCGCCAGCCAGATGGAAAGCGCCGAACAGGAACGCACCACCGTCGACGTACTGTCGGGCGACGGCAAAATCACCCTGCGCGCCACCGGCACCGTAATGTTGTTCGATGGCTTCCTGACCCTTTATCTCGAAGGCCAAGACGACGAGTCCGACGAAGACGGCTCCAAGCTGCCCAAGGTCGCGGCCGGCGACAAGACCAAGGTCGAGACCGTCACCCCAGCGCAGCATTTTACCGAACCGCCGCCGCGCTATTCCGAAGCCAGCCTGGTCAAGAAGCTGGAAGAGTTGGGCATCGGTCGTCCCTCCACCTATGCCTCCATAATCTCCACCCTGCGCGACCGCGCTTATGTGAAGATGGACCGCCAGCGCTTCATCCCCGAAGACAAGGGCCGGCTGGTCACCACCTTCCTGAACAGCTTCTTCAAGCGCTATGTCGCCTATGACTTCACCGCCGACCTCGAAGAGAAGCTGGACGCGGTTTCCGACGGCAAGCTGGACTGGAAGCAACTGTTGCGCGATTTCTGGACCGAATTCTCCGCCACCGTGGGCGAAACCAAAAATCTGCGCATCACCCATGTCATCGACGAGCTGGAAAAGGTGCTGGAACCGCACATCTTCCCGCCCGGCGCCGACGGGGTGGACCCGCGTAAGTGCCCGTCCTGCGAAGGCGGCCGGCTGAACCTGAAACTGGGCAAGTTCGGCGCATTCATCGGCTGCACCAATTATCCGGAATGCCGCTTCACCAAACAAATGGGCGCCAGCGAAGGCGATGCCGGCCCGCAGGATATCGGCGAAGATCCCGCAACCGGCGAGAAAATCACTTTGCGCACCGGGCGTTATGGGCCATATGTCCAGCGCGGCGAAGGCGACAAGCCCAAGCGCAGCGGCCTGCCCCAGGGCACCGACAAGTCCGACGTGGACCTGGAAATGTCGCTGAAGCTGCTGGCGCTACCGCGCGAAGTTGGCCTGCATCCCGAAGACGGCAAGAAAATCAGCGCCAACTTTGGCCGCTTTGGGCCTTATGTCGCCCATGACGGCATCTATGCCTCGCTACCCTCGCCCGAGGACGTTTTCGAGATCGGCCTGAACCATGCCGTGACCTTGCTAGCCGAAAAGAAGGCCAAGGGTCCGGGCCGCCGTGGCGCACAAACACTCAAGGATCTGGGCGCGGCGCCGGATGGCAAGCCGATCAAGGTGCTGAAGGGCAAGTTCGGTCCCTATGTCAGCGACGGCGAGACCAATGCCACCCTGCATGAAGGCATGGAGCCCGACAGCGTCACCATGGAACAGGCGCTGGCGCTGATCGCCGAGCGCGCTGCTAAGGGCGGCAAGAAGAAGAAGCCTGCCAAGGCGGCCAAGGCTGCGAAAGCACCTAAGGCCATAAAGGCCAAGGCCGAAAAAACCAACGGCGCGGAGAAGAAGTCCGCCGCCAAACCCAAAGCCACCAAGAAGAAAGCTGCCAAGCCCAAAGCCAAAGCCCCGGCAAAGCCCAAGGCCAAGACGCCCGAACTGGCAGGTGAATAGGAACATTGAACAAAAATATGTCTCCCAAGAACATACAAGCTCTCGACAAGGCGCGTGTGCTTGAACTGCTGGCAACCGGCGCGAACAAGCGCGACCTGGCCAGGAAGCTGGGCCTCAAGGGCTCGGATCGCATCCTCCTCAAGCGCATCCTGAAAGAACTGCAGGCCGACGGCGCCATCGAAGGCTCGCCCAAGCGGGGCTTCACCAAGCACGGCGAACTGCCGGAAGTGGGCATAGTCGAAGTCACCGGCACCGATGATGACGGCGAAACCCTGGCCAAGCCTCTAGCTTGGGAAAGCAATGAGGCGCCGCCCACCATCTATCTGATCCCGCCCAAGGAAGGTGGCGCGCCAAACCTGGGCGACCGGCTGCTGGCGCGGCTGGAAAAACATGGCGAGGCTTACGAGGCCCGCATCATCCGCCGGCTAGATCGCGAAACCTCCACACGGGTGATCGGCGTACTGCGCGATGCGCCCGCCACCGGCTGGCGGCTTGTGCCGATCAACAAGAAAGAGCGCACCGAGTATGCACTGGATAAAGAGGACCTAGGCGGCGCCAAGCACAATGAACTGGTCGCCGCCGAACCTCGCAGCGGCCGCATCGCCGGCTTCTCTCGCGTCAAGGTTGTCGAGCGTATCGGCACCATGGATTCGCCCAAGACTATCAGCCTGATCGCCATTCACGATCACGGCATCCCGACGGAATTTCCCGCGGCGGTGATCGAGGAAGCCAAGGCGGCCCAGCTCATAACACCCAAGGGGCGCAGCGATCTGCGCGCCGTCCCGCTGATTACCATCGATCCGCCCGACGCCCGCGACCATGACGATGCGGTATGGGCCGGCGCGGACGAAGATCCCGCCAATGCCGGCGGCCATGTCATCCTGGTGGCCATCGCCGACGTCGCCCATTACGTCACCCCCGGCTCGGCCCTGGACAAGGAAGCGCTCAAACGCGGCAACAGCGCCTATTTCCCCGACCGGGTGGTGCCGATGCTGCCCGAAGAACTTTCGGCCGACCTGTGTTCGCTGCGCGAAGGCGTGGACCGTCCCTGCCTGGTGGCGCGGATGGTGTTCGACAAGCTCGGCAACAAAAAAAGCCATACCTTCCTGAGCGCCGTGATGCGTTCGGCCGCAAAACTGACCTATGCCCAGGCGCAGGCTGCGTTCGACGGCAATCCCCACGCCGGCATGGAGAGCATCGTCAAGAAGACGCTTGCCGATGTGTGGGAGGCCTATCAATCGCTGTCCATCGCCCGCGGCAAGCGCGATCCGCTGAACCTGGATCTGCCCGAGCGCCGCGTCATCCTGGGCGAAGACGGCAAGGTCGCCTCCATCGCTTATCGCGACCGGCTGGACTCCATGAAGCTGATCGAAGAGTTCATGGTGCTGGCCAATGTCGCGGCCGCAGAGGCGCTGGAGAAAGCGAAGACCCCGCTGATCTACCGTGTGCATGACACGCCCTCGAAGGAAAAACTGTTCGCCTTCTCCGATTTCCTGCGCACCCTCAACATCAGTTTCGCCAAGGACCAAGTGGTGCAGCCCGGCGTGTTCAACCGCATCCTGGCCGGCGCCAAGGGCACGCCCAACGAAGCGGTCATGAACGACGTGGTGCTGCGTTCCCAGGCGCAGGCGATCTATGATCCGGCCAATATCGGCCACTTCGGCCTGAACCTGGCCAAGTATGCCCACTTTACTTCGCCCATCCGCCGTTATGCCGACCTGATCGTGCACCGCGCCCTGATCCGGGCCTTCGATCTGGGCGAAGGCGGACTGACGGACCGCGAGATGGTCGCCCTGGCCGGCGTGGCCGAACACATCACAATGACCGAGCGCCGCGCCATGGCGGCGGAACGCGATTCCACCGACCGCTATGTCGCCGCCTTCATGGAAGACCGCATCGGCCAGAGCTTCGATGCCCGCGTCACCGGCGTGACACGGTTCGGGCTTTTTGTCCGCCTAGCGGGATCGGGCGCTGAAGGGTTGATCCCCATCCGCAGCCTGGGCGCCGACTATTTTAACCATGACGAAAAGCGCCAGGCGCTGATCGGCCAGCGCACCCGCGTCACCTACGGCATGGGCGACGCGCTGGCGGTGAAGCTGCAGGAAGCCGCGCCCCTGACCGGGGGACTGCGCTTTTCGCTGGTCGGCGCGGAGGACGAGTCTGCCCGCGCGGCCGGAAAGTCCCGTCATGCAGAAGGGGCCGGCAAGCCCCGAAAACGGTCCGGAAAGGACCGTTTTCGGGGCAAAAAGCGCTGATTTCCGGGCTTTTTGGCAGATTTGCTTGACAGGACGGGGGCTTATCCCCCATTACCCGCCCCTCTCGAACCGTGCTTTTTGGAGTTTGTCATGGCGAAGCCCACCACCGCGAAAATCCGCCTCAACAGCGACAGCGATAGCGGCTTTTTCTATGTCACCAAGAAAAACACCCGCACCATGACCGAGAAGTTCTCGATCAAGAAGTACGATCCGGTGCTGCGCAAGCATGTCACCTTCAAGGAAGGCAAGATCAAGTAGGCATTCGCTTATGACCTGTAGCCTCGGGCGCGCATGCAGCGCGCCTTAGATCGTCTCTCCAACAAAAAATTTGACGTCCTGATCATCGGCGGCGGTGGTGCCACTGGCTGTTCCACCGCGCGCGATTGCGCGATGCGCGGGCTGAAGCGGCTGGCATAATCGGACGCCGCCTTGACGTGTTCAGCAGCCAAGTCGCCCACCAGTAGGTAAAGGGCGCCGGTCGTCGTGGTCATGCGAAAAAGTACGACAGACCGACATGAACGGGGCCTTAACAGAATGTTCATATAACAATTTCAATGGCTTGATTAAGAATTACATTCCGCCTGCGTAATTTGTTATAAACCCCGTCCCAGAAACGTGGATTTAACGCGTGCGCGGCAAAAGCATTCTCCTGATCGTCGGCGGCGGCATCGCTGCCTACAAAAGCCTGGAGCTAGTACGCGCCCTCGCGGCGCGCGGCGTAAAAACCCGCGCCATCCTCACCAAGGCCGGTGCGGAGTTCGTCACGCCCCTGTCGCTGTCAGCACTGACCGGCAACAAAATCTATTTCGATCTTTTCAGCCTGACTGACGAAGCCGAGATGGGTCATGTCCAGCTATCGCGCAGCGCCGACTTGGTGGTGGTGGCGCCCGCCACCGCCGACCTGATGGCCAAGATGGCAAACGGTCTGGCGAATGATCTGGCCTCGACCGCCCTGCTGGCTACTGACAAGAATGTCCTGATGGCGCCGGCCATGAATGTGCGGATGTGGGAGAGCGCCAGCGTAAAGCGCAACCGCGCGCAACTGGAAAAAGACGGCGTGCTGTTCGTGGGACCGGGCGACGGCGAAATGGCCTGCGGTGAATTCGGACCTGGCCGCATGGCCGAACCGATGGAGATAGTCGCCGCCATTGAGCGCGTCCTGTCTGTTGCTGGTCCGCTGGCGGGCCTGACAGCGCTGGTCACAGCCGGTCCCACCCGCGAGCCGGTGGACCCGGTGCGCTTTCTGGCCAACCATTCCAGCGGCAAGCAGGGCTATGCCATTGCCGAAGCCTTGATGCGCGTGGGGGCGGCGACCACCCTGATCTCCGGTCCCGTCTCCATCGCACCACCCGAAGGCGTCAAGCTCCAGCGCGTCACCACCGCGCGCGAGATGCTGGCGGCCTGCGAAGCCGCCCTGCCCGCCGATGTGCTGGTGATGGCGGCGGCGGTGTCCGACTGGCGGCCTGACATCATCGCCAATTCCAAGATCAAGAAGTCGGTGGACCGCGTGGTGCCGCTGATCAAGTTGATGGAAAATCCCGACATCCTGGCCACCATCGCCCAGGGTCCAAAACGCCCGCGTCTGGTGATCGGCTTTGCCGCCGAAACCGACGATGTCGTGGACAATGCCGTAGCCAAGCGCGCGCGCAAAGGCGCGGACTGGATCATCGCCAATGACGTATCTGGCGACGTGATGGGTGGCGACCGCAACCGGGTCCATATTATCGACCAGAATGGCCGCGAAGACTGGCCCGACATGACCAAGAGCGAGGTGGGTGCGCGTCTGGCGGCCCGTATCGCCGAAACACTCAAGGGCGCGGCATAAAATGAAAATCGGAATCAAGAAGCTGCCTCACGCCCAGGATTTGCCCCTGCCCCATTACGCCACCCAGGGATCGGCGGGGCTGGACCTGCTGGCGGCGATCGATGCCGACATCGATCTGAAACCCGGTGCCCGCATGGCGGTGGCCACCGGCATCGCCATCGAATTGCCACTGGGGGTGGAGGCGCAAGTGCGGCCGCGTTCCGGCCTGGCGCTGAACCACGGCATCACATGCCTGAACTCGCCAGGCACCATCGACAGCGACTATCGCGGCGAGATCAAGGCCATCCTGATCAACCACAGCGATGTGGTGTTCAAGATCTCGCACGGCATGAAGATCGCCCAGATGGTGATCGCCCGCCACGAACAGGCCGAGCTGGTCGAAGTCGATACCTTGTCGGACAGCGCCCGCGGCGCCGGCGGTTTCGGCAGCACAGGCATGACGGTCAAAAGCTGATGCTGAAACTGTCGCGCAAAACCTTGCTCGCGCTGGAGGCGGTGATCGACATCGCCTTCAATGCCCGTCCCGAGCCGGTGCAGGCCAAGGAAATCACTGCCCGCCAAGGCGTGCCGCAGCGCAACCTGGAACAGGTGATGCAGCAGCTGGTGCGCGCCGGAATTCTCAAGGGCGTGCGCGGGCCGCGCGGCGGCTACCGCCTGGCGCGGGAACGCCGCCGCATCTCGGTCGGCGATGTAGTGCGGGTGGCCGAAAGCATTGAGGATGACGAGGAAAAACACGCGCCCCGCTCGGACCTTGGGCAACGAATCGTGGCCCCCTTCGTTGCCACCCTTCAGGATGAGCTGATGGTTCGCCTGGATTCCGTCTCCATCGAGGACTTATGCCAGCGGGCCCGTAACGCAGGCGTCGAAGCCGGGGCGGAGAATAGCGCCGACTTTATCATTTAGGAGCATCGGCGAGAGCCGGAGCGACCAACTTAAGGAGAGTTCGTACATGGAACAGGGCAAGCCCGGCCGCGGCCGCATCTATAATTGCATCACCGATACCATCGGCGACACGCCGCTAGTGCGCCTGAAGCGCATGCCCCAGGCCGCTGGCGCCAAGGCCGATGTCCTGCTCAAGCTAGAATTCTTCAATCCCCTCTCCTCGGTCAAGGACCGCATCGGCGTCCACATGATCGATGCGATGGAAAAACAGGGCATCATCACCCCCGGCAAGACCGTGCTGATCGAGCCGACCTCCGGCAATACCGGGATTGCGCTGGCCTTTGTGGCCGCGTCCAAGGGGTACAAGCTGATCCTGGTGATGCCCGAAAGCATGTCGCTGGAACGGCGCAAGATGCTCATGATCCTCGGGGCGCAGATCGAACTGACGGAAGCCGCCAAGGGCATGAAGGGCGCCATCGCCCGCGCCCATGAACTGGTCGCCGCCAATCCCGGCGCCGTGATCCCGCAGCAGTTCGAAAATCCTGCCAATCCAGAAATTCATCGCCAGACTACGGCAGAGGAAATCTGGAACGACACCGACGGAAAGGTGGACATCGTGATTTCCGGGGTGGGCACCGGCGGCACCATCACCGGCGTGGGCCAGGTGCTGAAGGCCAAGAAGCCTTCAGTGAAGATGATCGCCCTAGAGCCGGAAGATTCTCCCGTGCTGTCAGGCGGCGCGCCCGGCCCGCACAAAATCCAGGGCATCGGCGCGGGCTTTGTGCCAGCCATCCTGGACCACAAGGTGATCGACGAGGTCATCACTATCTCCAACGAGACGGCGCTGGAAACCGCCCGCCGCGCGGCGCGCGAAGAAGGCATCCCAGTGGGCATTTCCTCGGGCGCGGCAATCGCCGCGGCACTGGAAGTGGGCGCGCGCCCCGAAAATGCCGGCAAGACAATCGTCGCGATCATCCCGAGCTTTGCAGAACGGTATCTTTCAACTGCATTATTTGAAGGGTTGTAGCCGCCCCTCAACTGTCATGGCCCGCATTTGCGGGCCATGACAGAAAGCGTTTGAAGTAAAGGTTACTTTCCGACGCGAATGGCGCCGAGATCGCCCAACACGCCGAAGGCCTGCTGCAGCCAGATCACAACCGCAATTACGACGGCCGCGTTGAGGATGGATTTGATCTTGCCATTCATGGGAATGTAAGCATTGACGAGCCACGGCAGCACGCGCGCGATCGTGTCCTTGAGGCTTTCGGTGTTCGGGATCGCGATCCCGGCATAGCGCGGGTCG
>JAPLPI010000002.1 GCA_026400305.1 Alphaproteobacteria bacterium
GTCGACGAAGCGCTGGACCGCCTGGCCAAGAATGTCCGCAACTACACCACCAAGGACGGCGCCGCCGCCAAGGACGATGTGGTCGTGATCGATTATGAAGGCAGCATCGACGGCACCCCCTTTGCCGGCGGCAAGGGCGAGGACTTCAGCCTGACCCTGGGTTCGGGCACCTTCATTCCCGGTTTTGAAGACGGTTTGATCGGCGCCAAGGCCGGCGACAATCGCGATGTGAAGGTCACCTTCCCGACCGAGTATCACGCCCCCGAAATGGCCGGCAAGAACGCGGTGTTCGCCGTGACCGTCAAGGAAGTGAAGCAGGCCGAAGACACCAAGATCGACGACGAGCTGGCCAAGAATGTCCGAAACTACACTACCAAGGACGGCGCCGCCGCCAAGGACGATGTGGTTGTGATCGATTATGAAGGCAGCATTGATGGCAGCCCCTTTGCGGGCGGCAAGGGCGAGGACTTCAGCCTGACCTTGGGTTCTGGCACCTTCATTCCAGGTTTTGAAGACGGTCTGATCGGCGCCAAGGCCGGTGACGGCCGCGACGTGAAGGTCGCCTTCCCGACCGAGTATCACGCGCCAGAAATGGCCGGCAAGGACGCGGTGTTCGCCGTGACGGTCAAGGAAGTGAAGCAGGCCGAAGACACCAAAATCAACGACGAGCTGGCCAAGAAGCTGGGCGTGGACGATCTGGCGACCCTGAAGACCCGAGTGCGCGAACAGCTGGCCGACGACTACAAGTCCGCCAGCCGCCTGCACCTGAAGCGCCGCGTGCTGGACGCGCTGGACAATGCCCACAGCTTCCATCTGCCGCCTGCCATGGTCGAACATGAGTTCACCAACATCTGGGCCCAGGTCGAGGAAGAGCTGAAACGCGAAGGCAAGACCGCCGCCGACGAAGGCAAGACCGAAGACGAGTTGAAGGCCGAGTACCGCAAGATCGCCGAGCGCCGCGTGCGCCTGGGCCTGGTCCTAGGAAAGCTGGGCGAGCAGAACGGCATCACCATCGCCAATGACGAAGTCCAGCGCGCCATCATGGCTCGCGCCCGCCAGTTCCCCGGCCAGGAACAGCAGGTGTTCCAGTTCTATTCCCAGAACCAGCAGGCCCAGGCCGAGATCCGTGCTCCCCTGTTCGAGGACAAGGTGGTGGACTTCATCGCTGAACTTGCGACCATCACCGACAAGAAAGTCGACAAGGACATCCTCTTTGCCGATCCGGAAGACGAACCGGTCAAGTAGCCTCGTAATCCGCCAAGGGAACGCTATATTAAGCGTGGCCGGGGGAGTTTCCGGCTAATGTCCCCTGACGAATCAAGAGGCGCCGCTGCATGTCGAACCCGACCGAATTCTACAACAACACCCTGGTCCCCATGGTGGTCGAGCAGACCGCCCGCGGCGAGCGTGCGTTCGACATTTATTCGCGTCTTCTGAAGGAACGGCTGATCTTCATCACCGGTCCGATTGAGGATTTCGGCGCCAGCCTGCTGATCGCCCAGCTTCTGTTTCTTGAGGCCGAAAACCCCAAGAAGGAAATCCATATGTATATCAATTCTCCGGGCGGCCTCGTCACGGCGGGCATGGCGATCTACGACACCATGCAGTACGTGCGGCCGATGATTCACACCTATTGCATCGGCCAGGCCGCTTCGATGGGCTCGCTGCTGCTGTGCGCCGGCAAGAAGGGCGAACGCTATGCCCTGCCCAATGCCCGGGTGATGGTCCACCAGCCCAGTGCCTCCTATTATGGCCAGGCCGTGGATATCGGCCGCCACGCCCAGGAGATCGTGAAACTCAAGCGCCGGCTGAACGAGATCTATGCGAAGCATACCGGCCAGACTGTGGAAGCCATTGAAAAGCTGCTGGACCGGGATACCTACATGACCGGCGAGGAAGCTAAGGTTTTCGGCTTGATCGATCAGGTAATGGAGCGCCGTCCGGACCAGGAAGCCCCGGCCTCTTAACACCTCTTCGGTTTTTTTTGTTAAAGTTCTGGAATAACTGGTAGATTCAGTATTCTACCGGATTAAAGAAATCTTGATCCCATCGGCCTTAGCATGGTCGAATGTTGGGAAGCGGGGGTGCTTCGGCGCTGCCCTCACATTGTGCATAGCAGCAAAGGCCGTTTAGGCTGGAAGCTGCCCAGTGCCCCCTCCCAGGGGCAATAAGGGGCGAAAGGGCCCGGTGGAAGACCATGAGCAAGTCCAGCGGCGGCGAGGCCAAGAACACGCTTTACTGCTCTTTCTGTGGCAAGAGCCAGCACGAGGTTCGCAAGCTGATTGCGGGTCCGACCGTGTTCATCTGCGATGAATGCGTCGAACTCTGCATGGAAATTATCCGGGAGGAGAACAAGACCTCCTTCATGAAGTCCAAGGAGGGTGTTCCCACCACACAGGAAATCTTCAAGGTGCTGGACGATTACGTCGTCGGCCAGAGCCACGCCAAGAAGGTGCTCTCGGTTGCCGTCCACAACCATTACAAGCGCATCAACTCGTCCGGCAAGAACGGTGATGTCGAACTGGCCAAGTCCAACATCATGCTGATCGGCCCCACCGGCTGCGGCAAGACGTTGCTGGCCCAGACCCTGGCGCGCATCCTGGACGTGCCCTTCACCATGGCCGACGCCACCACCCTGACCGAAGCCGGTTATGTCGGTGAAGACGTCGAGAACATCATTCTCAAGTTGCTGCAGGCCGCCGACTACAATGTCGAACGCGCCCAGCGCGGCATCGTCTATATCGACGAAGTCGACAAGATCAGCCGCAAGTCGGACAATCCCTCCATCACCCGCGACGTGTCGGGCGAAGGCGTGCAGCAGGCCCTGCTCAAGATCATGGAAGGCACTGTCGCATCCGTGCCGCCGCAGGGCGGGCGCAAGCATCCCCAGCAGGAATTCCTGCAGGTGGACACGACCAACATCCTGTTCATCTGCGGCGGCGCCTTTTCCGGCCTGGACAAGATCATTGCCCAGCGCACCCAGGGCTCATCTATGGGCTTCGGTTCGAACCCCAAGGGTCCGGACGAACGTGGCACCGGCGAACTCCTGCGCGAAGTCGAGCCCGAGGACATGCTGAAATTCGGCCTGATCCCGGAATTCATCGGCCGTCTTCCGGTCCTCGCCACCCTGGGCGATTTGCAGGAAACCGCGCTGATCGAAATCCTGACCCGTCCGAAGAACGCGCTGGCCAAGCAGTATATGCGCATGTTCGAGATGGAAGGCGTCAAGCTGCGCTTCCAGGAAGAAGCGCTGCACTCCATCGCCAAGCGCGCGATCATGCGCAAGACCGGTGCCCGCGGCCTGCGTTCCATTCTGGAAGGCATCCTGCTGGAGACCATGTTCGAACTGCCGACACTGTCGGGTGTGCAGGAAGTGGTCATCACCTCCGATGTGGTCGAGGGCAAGGCTCGCCCGCTCTACACCTATTCGGACAAAGCCGAAGCGCGTGAGAAATCCGCTTCCTGACTTGATTTTTTGACCGCACGAGTGAGTAGCTCGTGCTCACGTGCGTTAAGCGCGCTCCGCGCGCGTCCTTCTCGGACGGCAAAAATCTCGGCGTCAGGAAACTGATTTCACGCCATGGTGAGAAGCCCGCACCAGAACAGGATGCCGTGACTGGTATCCACGTCGATCTTGCGCACGAAATCCAGAGTGCCGTTCGGCAAGATTTTGAAGATCGAGAAGCCCGCACTGACGGTGCGCACGCCGCGGCCTTCCTGCACCAAAAGAGGCGTGGTGGCGGCGGCCACTAGCACCTTGCCGGCCGGATCGATGGTGAAGGTGCGCAGCTCGAAGCCGCGCGCTTCGATACGCTGGGCTAATCTGGGCTCGCCGGTTGTCGTGTCGATGCTCCAGACGACAATGCTGTTTTCGCCGCCGTTAGAAACTTTCTGGCCGTTCACCAAGGTGGTGCCAGAGCCGCGATTGGTCTGGTAGACATATTTGCCATTGGGATGGACATGGATCGGTCCCGCCGTCTGGCCGGGATGCCTGGCCTTGCCATCCTTGTCGAGCAGCGCGCTGCCCATGAAGCGGGGGCGATCGCTCAAGGTGCCATCCTCCAGCAACCAGTAGGTATAGATCGAATTCTCACGCTCCATCGAGACATAGATGAAGGGCTTGGAGGGATGAAAATCCAGGTGGCGCGGTCCAAAGCCCATGCCGCCTTCCAATGTGACCTTCTGCGCCTGGCGCAACTGTCCGCCGGGCCGGATATCGAACACTTCGATAGTGCCCGGGTCTTCAGCCTTGCCGCTGCCAGCCACGCCGGGGGTGCGCGGCACCGGATCGTTGCCCCGGCTGCAGATGGTGATGGTGTTTTTTATCGGCGTCGCCCGCACCTGGTGGGCATAGATGCCGAAATCCAGCTTCAGATATTGCGGCACCTCCGGGCCGATGCTGCCATCCGGGCCGATGGGATGCACGGAAATTGAGCTGGGATTGTTGTAGGCGATCAGCAGGAAGTGGCCCTTGAGGTCGGTGCTGCAATGGACGGGGCGCACCGGCAACAGCACCGGTTCGCCTTGCTGGGTCAGGCTGCCGTCGGGAGCAACGCGGAAGGCGAAGGCATAGTGATTGGAATCGTTGCCGGCCACGCCAGCCGGGCCGCTGGGCGGCTGGCGGTTGCTGGCGATAACATAGAGAAACCGGCGCGAGGGATGCGGCCAAGCATATTGAATATTGGCGGGCAGGATGATGCTACTGCGAAAGGTCAGCGACGCCGCATCCGGATCTAGGTCGTAGATCGTCAGATTGGGCCCGGTCGAGGCATAAAATGGAAGAGTGGTTTTGGCCTGCGCCGCGCCCGGCAGGCCCGCCGCGCCCAGCAATCCCGCAAATGTCCGCCGATTCAGCATTTTTCCTCCGAATATGGTTTGGGGGGAAAATAGGGCGCTGGGGCGGGCCGGGCAAATCGGTCACGACCGGTGAAAAAAGCTCAGTTCCCCGCTGGTTTTTGTGTGCAGCCTGGGACTTGGGGAGGTTAACCCCCTGCGCTGCCTTGAAACCCCCTGTTAGGGGGGCCACTTTACGGTATCCGGAGTCGGCCCGAATTGTGTCGGGAGGCTCTTTGTTTCAAAGGCTTCGCCCAGCAGGCTAAGTCAATTTTGGCCGGGCGTATCCCGGCAGGAGCACCAGTATGGCGGATGACGCCAAGAAGAAAGACGAGACCACCACCGAGTTGTCACCCCCGGTCCTGCCGCTGCGCGACATCGTGGTTTTCCCGCACATGATCGTTCCTTTGTTCGTGGGCCGCGAAAAGTCGGTCCGCGCGCTTGAGGAAGTGATGAATGACGAGAAGCAGATTTTGCTTCTTACCCAGAAGAACGCCGCGGAGGATGATCCCACGGCTGAAGGCTTGTACACCATCGGCACCCTGGCCACGGTGCTGCAGCTGCTCAAGCTGCCGGACCAGACCGTGCGGGTTCTGGTGGAAGGCAAGTCGCGCGCCCGCGTGACCGGCTTCAATTCCCGCAGCGATTTCTTCCAGGCCACGGTCGAGAAGATCCCCGAGGAAGCCGCGGCGGTCCAGGAATCCGAAGCTCTGATGCGCACGGTGAAGGCGAACTTCGAGCAGTACATAAAGCTGAACAAGAAGATCCCGTCCGAGACCCTGGCCGCGGTGGCCCAGATCGACGATCCGGCGAAACTCGCCGACACCGTTGCTTCGCACCTGTCGGTCAAGATCGGCGAGCGCCAGGCGCTGCTGGAACCCTTCGGCACCACCGAGCGGCTGGAGAAGATCCTTTCGCTGATCGAGGCGGAAATCGGCGTGCTGCAGGTCGAGCGCAAGATCCGTTCGCGGGTCAAGCGCCAGATGGAGAAGACCCAGCGCGAGTATTACTTGAACGAGCAGTTGAAGGCGATTCAGAAGGAACTCGGCGAAGGCGAAGAAGGCCGCGACGAGATGAACGAGCTGGAAGACCGCATCCGCAAGGCCAAGCTCAGCAAGGAAGCGCGTGAAAAGGCGCAGGCCGAGGTCAAAAAGCTGCGCTCCATGTCACCGATGTCGGCGGAAGCCACGGTAGTGCGCAACTATCTCGACTGGCTTCTCAGCTTGCCGTGGGGCAAGAAGAGCACGGTCAAGCGCGACATCGCCGCCGCCGAGCTGGTGCTGAATGACGATCATTTCGGTCTGGAAAAGGTCAAGGAGCGCATCCTGGAGTATCTGGCCGTGCAGCAGCGCGTCGGCAAGCTCAAGGGTCCGATCCTGTGCCTGGTCGGCCCGCCCGGCGTTGGCAAGACCTCGCTCGCTAAGTCCATCGCCAAGGCGGCGGGCCGCGAATATTTGCGCATGAGCCTGGGCGGCATGCGGGACGAAGCGGAAATCCGCGGTCACCGCAGGACATATATCGGCTCCATGCCCGGCAAGATCATCCAGTCTATGAAGAAGGCCAAGAGCAACAATCCGCTCTTCCTGCTGGACGAGATCGACAAGCTGGGTGCGGACTATCGCGGTGATCCTTCGTCTGCCCTGCTAGAAGTGCTGGACCCGGAGCAGAATGCCAACTTCAACGATCATTATCTGGAGGTTGATTTCGACCTGTCGGATGTGATGTTCGTCACAACCGCCAACAGCCTGCACATGCCGCAACCGCTGATGGACCGCATGGAGATCATCCGCATCCCCGGCTACACCGAGGATGAGAAGATCGAGATCGCCAAGCGCCACCTGATCCCCAAGCAGCGCAAGCAGCATGGTCTGAAGGAGGAAGAGTGGAAGCTGACCGATGAGGGCTTGCGCGATCTTATCCGCTATTACAGCCGTGAAGCCGGCGTGCGTAACTTGGAGCGCGAAATCGCCAACCTGGCCCGCAAGGCAGTGAAGGAAATTCTGTCCAAGAAGGCCAAATCGGTCGAGGTGACGTCAGAGAATCTTGGCACCTATGCCGGCGTGCGTCGTTACCGCTTCGGCGAGGCCGAAAGCGAGGACCAGGTCGGTGTCGTCACCGGTCTGGCATGGACGGAAGTGGGGGGCGAGACGCTGACCATCGAATCTGTGATGCTGCCCGGCAAGGGCCGCTTCCAGGCCACCGGCAAGCTCGGTGACGTGATGAAGGAATCGATCGACGCGGCGCGGTCTTATGTGCGTTCCAAGGCGACCAGCTTCGGCATCAAGCCGCCGCTGTTTGATAAGATCGACATCCATGTCCACGTCCCCGAAGGCGCCACGCCCAAGGATGGTCCTTCGGCGGGCCTGGCGATGGCTACTTCGATCATTTCGGCGATCACCGGGATTCCGATCCGCCGCGATGTGGCGATGACCGGCGAAGTGACCTTGCGTGGCCGCGCATTGCCGATCGGCGGACTGAAGGAGAAGCTGCTTGCTGCCCTGCGGGCGGGGATCACCACCGTGATCATCCCCAAGGACAATGAGAAGGATCTGGTCGAAGTCCCCGACAATGTGAAGACGGGGCTGAAGATCGTGCCCGTCGCCACCATGGGCGAAGTGCTGGCGGTGGCGCTCACGCGTCAGCCCGAAGCCATCGATTGGGTGGAACCGGAAGTGACGGCAACCTTGCAGATCACCGATGGCGA
>JAPLPI010000126.1 GCA_026400305.1 Alphaproteobacteria bacterium
ACAAGCGACAAGCACCGGCTGGCGGCAATGGTGCGGCGGCTGGAGCGCCGCTTCGTCGTGCATAATGTGCTGCATGTCGACAACCTGTTCGACCGCGGCCATGTGCTGGAACAGCCGACCGAAGGCCTGTCCTTTGTGATCATCGCGATCCAGAACGAACCTCCGGCCGGAGCGCGGGCAGCAGCCGAGGTCATCGCGCGAGAATGCCGGCTGGCGCCGCACATGGTGGAGATGCCGGCCGGAGAGGAATTTCAGGATGTGCTGGGCATCTTCAAGGCGATCCTGAGCCTGTCCGCCGATATGGCCTGACGGCTAGCGCGTCATGCCGCGCGCGGCCACGCGCAGGCGGTCCACCACTTCACCGTTGCGGCTGACCACCACCTCGTCATGCAGGTTGCTGACCACGCAGACATGATTGGGCAGGATCCGGATGCGCTCACCGATGGCCGGCTTTTGGGCACATCTGGACAGATCGAGGATGCCATGCTCCTCGTTCCGACGCGCACCTCGGTCAGGCCAGAAATTTCATGCGCCGTCCAGGCATTGGGCGTGCCGCCGCCAGACACCACAGGAATATCAAGCCCAGCTTCGGCGAATTTTTTCCTGGCTTCTGCCACGAACACCGTCGTTGCCGCGGTCGAGGGATAGGTCATCAACCCGTCGAAGCGTAGGCCCGGCAGCTGGACCACGCGCTGGGCCAAGGTCAGCGCCTCGGCGACGCTGACAACGCCGGTGCGCTTGGCACCACTGTCAAATTCCACCAGCACGCCGATGGTGGCACCACCGATACGCGCGGCATCGGCCACCGTGTTCAGCGCTTCGCTGCTGTCCACTGCAACCCTGAGCCTGGCCAGCCTGGCCACTTCGCCCAGACGCTGTGCCTTGCCCACCCCGACCATGGGATAGGAGATCAGGATGTCGTCCATCCCGGCCCGCGCCATCACTTCGGCCTCGCCCAGCTTCTGGCAGGTGATGCCGCCGGCGCCCAGCTCGATCTGGCGGTGGGCGAAAGCGGGGATCTTGTGGGTCTTGATGTGCGGACGCAGCTTCAGGCCATGCGCATCGCAATAATCCTGCATCTTATTCAGATTCGCTTCGACCCGGTCCAGATCGATGACCGGGACAGGCGTTTCAAGATCGCTGACGCGCATGGACCTGCCTCGTTAATTCGGAAGAACCGCCACGCAGTTGATCTCGACCTGGATGCCGTACAGCTGGCAGCCAATGGTGGTGCGGGCCGGCGGATCGCTGGGGAAGAATTCCTTGTACACTTCATTGTATTCCGGGAAACGCGTCAGATCGGTGAGATAGGCGTTGACGTTGACGATATCCTTGAGGTCGGCGCCCGCCGCCTTCAGGATGGTCTGAAGATTGCGAATGGTCTGGCGGATCTGTTCGGCAAAATTGTCGGACATCTTGCCGGTGGCCGGGTCGACCGGGCCCTGGCCCGACACATACACCATTCCATTGGCGATGACGGCGTGACTGTAGTGCCCGCCCGCCTTCATGCTGTCCACCTTCAAAGCCTTGCGCATAATACTCTCCCTGTTAATCCGCTTAATTCGTCAGAACCCGTCCGGGCCGTGCGCCCGTCGGCTTGCCGTTTTGTACCACGGCCTGCCCTGCCACCCAGACCGTTTCGATACCGGCCGCTAACTGGCTCGGGTCATCAAAGGTGGCGCGGTCTTCTATAGTTTCATCGAACAGCACCAGATCGGCAACCATGCCCGGCGCGATGACCCCACGATCCTTAAGGCCAAAACGCCGCGCAGCCACCGATGTCATGCGGCGTACCGCATCGGGCAGCGAAAACCAGTG
>JAPLPI010000271.1 GCA_026400305.1 Alphaproteobacteria bacterium
CTTTCCTGCAACGCTGCCGGGCTGAGGCCTGCCGCCGGCACTGCGCCCAGCAGCTCCAGCCGCACATTGCCATCGCTGTTCACCACAATGCCGCCGCTGAGTTCCTCTTCCCCCGCCACGGTGATGCGCAGGCCATCGCCCGGCACCAGCACATCGGCTTGTGTCGCCGGGGACGTCTCCGGGGCCGACAGGCACCCAGCCAGCCCGAGGCACAAGCCAAGGCTCAGTAGAATGGGCCGCATGACAAAACCGTGACCAAAGCGAATCATTTCCCCTAGTATCGGAGCGGGGAAAACACGGGACAACGAGCCGGATGGCCTGGGAACGGGATTGGGCGCCACGGCACTGGACCGGATTCACCCTGGTCGCCGCCGCCCTGATGCTAGCCGCGCCGTTGTGGAGCGCGTGGGCGCCAGCCATGCCCGATTACCCTGCACACTTGGCCACCTTCGCGATGATCCAGCAGGCAACGGACACAGCGCTCTATCACCTGCATTGGAGCTTTGTGCCCAACCTGGCGTCGGAAGTGCTGGTACCATTGCTGGCGCGGCTGACCGGCCTAGTGGTGGCAACCAAGTTGTTCCTCACCGCCGCCATCTTCCTGTGGGTCATGGGGCCGGGCGCCATTCACCGCGCTTTGTATGGCCGCACCGGCATCGCGCCCCTGTTCGGCTCCTTCTTCGCCTACAACGCCAACTTCGTCTGGGGCTTCTTCAATTACTATTTCGCCGCCGGGCTGAGCTTCGCCGTTTTCGCGGGCTGGATCGCCACTGACAGACGTAATGGCGTGATGCGACTTGCAGGCTTCGCCATCACCGTCACCGCCCTGTACTTCTGCCACATCTTCGCTGCTGCCAGCCTGCTGCTGATGCTGATCGGATTTGAGATCGCCCAGAACATCCGCGAGGAAGATTTCAAGCTCGCCTTGCTGGCGCGCCGAGCCCTGCGCGTGGCGCTGATCTATGGTCCCGCCGCATTGGCCTTTGTGTTCCTGCGTCCGCGCAGCAACGAAGACGGCAGTGTCGAGTTCAACTTGGCCGACACGATGCTGGACCGCTTCGAAAGCCTGATACAGCACGCCTTCGATGCCAGCGATTATGTCCTACCGCTGATCCTGTTCGGCGGGCTGGCGCTGGCGCTGATCCTGCGCAAGGCGCGGCTGCATCCGGCCTTGTGGATCACCCTAGGGCTGTTGCTGCTGGGCGCGCTGGGCGCGCCGGAATGGGCACTGGGCGGCTGGGCGGTGCATCTGCGCCTGCCGGCCGGGTTCGGTGCGCTCCTGTTCGCCGCCGCCGAACTGCGCATGAGGCCGCCCGTGCGGGCCAGTCTGGCGGTGTTCGCCTTGATGATGATCGCCGCCAACGCGATCCTGCTGACACAAAGCTGGCTGGGTTATGACCACCATTACCGTGAATTCCAGGCAGCACTGGAGGAAATCCCGCGCGGCGCGCGCCTGCTGACCGTTCTGGACGGCAATGCCATCGGCGAACGTGCCGATCAGCCTTACTGGCACATGGCAGAGTTCGCAATTCCCGAACGCGGCGTCTTCACCCCGCTCCTGTTCACCACCAAGGGCCAGCATGTGGTGCAGTGGAACCAGCCCTATGCGCGCTACGCCGCCAAGACCGCGCAACAGGGCTCGCCGCCTGACATCGATGAGCTGGAATTTCTGGCGCGCGGGCAGATGGACGCGGATGCGGAGATAAAAGATTCCGTGCCCTATCTGGATCACTTCCAATGCCATTTCGATATCGCGCTGGTCGTGCATCTGGACGGCAAGCGCACCCCGGTGCCGGCCATGCTGCAGCTTCGCCATGCCGGCAGCTTCTTTTCGCTTTACGACATCGTCCCCGGCACGAATCATCGACCAGGCGAACGCAGTGAGCCGTCGGCCATGCGACCATCAGATGCATGCGACCGATGAATCCGCGTCTGTTCGAAACCGTGCTGAGGAGCGTGCTGGCCGTGACGAGCCTGGCCGTGCTGTGGCTGCTGACGCGCAATATCATGGCGATACCGCTGCATGTGCCGCTGGACCCCAATGAGGGTTGGAACGCCGCCCATGCAACCGCCACGGGGCTGTATCCGCCACCGCAGGCGTGGATGGTCAATAATTACCCGCCCCTCTCCTTCTATCTCGTGCGCGTCCTGATCCGGCACGGCGCCGATCCGGTGATCGTGGGGCGCTGGATTTCGCTGGCCGCCTTCCTGTGCGCCGGCGCAGGAATTGCGGCCGTGCTGCGTTCATTGGAGTGCCACATTCGCGGCAGCGCCTGCGCCCTGCTGTTTTTCGCGGCGGCGCTGCTGATCAGCACAAACTATGTGGGCATCGACGATCCCCAGATGCTGGGCCATGCGCTGCAACTGGCGGCCCTGCTCTTGCTGCTGCGCGAACGCCCCGCAGCCTCGGCACTGCTGTTCGCCGTTAGTCTTTTCGTAAAACACAATCTGTTGGCACTGCCCCTGGCCTCGGCCGCGTGGCTGCTGATCCTGGACCGCCGCGCCGGACTGGAGTTCCTGCTCTGGGGCACGGCGTTTGCGCTGGCCGGACTGGTCGCGTTCCAACTTGGCTTCGGCGCCGGCCTGCTGGGGCAATTGGCGTCACCGCGGCTGTTATCCTTCGCCAATCTGACAACGGCCGTCAGTCACCTGTGGTGGATGATATTGCCGGGCATCGCCATCGCCGGACTGTGGCACGACCGCAGCGCCCTAATTTGCATGCTGTACGCCGCCTCCGCGTTGGGGCTGGGATTGCTATTCGCCGCCGGCGACGGGGTGGACGCCAACGCCTTTTTCGATCTGACCATCGCGTTGTCGCTGGGCTTGGGGCTTACGGTCGAAGGCGGCCGCTGGCCCATCCTGGCGGCGGCGTCCCTGCTGCCGCTGTTGCTGTTCCTGGGCTTTCGCTTCCAAGACAACAATTACTTCTTCACCAGAAACTTCGCCGCCGAGTCCGCGCGCGACATCGCCTTTCTGCAATCGCGGCCCGGTCCAGCCCTGTGCGACCAGATTTCGCTATGCTTGTGGGCCGGCAAAAAAGCCGAAGTGGACGTCTTCAATATCGGCGAGCAGATCAAGACCGGCGCGCGCGATCCCGCAGGCCTGACCTCTATGATCACGTCCCATCATTTCACAGTGCTGCAATTGCAGGATCTGGATTCGCTGGGCCCAGCGGTGGGCGGCGCCATACGGAAAAATTATCGCGCAGACCATGCAGGCAACAACGGCACGTTTCTCGTGCCGCTACCCTAGGCCCTGGCCTTGACGGTGCCGTGGCGCTCCAGCTTGCCCCAGCCGACGAAGCGTCCGCGCAGCGCCATCCACAAGGACCACAACACCACGTAATACATGATCTGGCGATAGCCGAAGCGCTGCAGCGGTAGCCACCAGAGCAGCCGCCAGTCCTCGCCCTTTTCCAGCACAAAGCCGGTCATTGCCGCCAGCAGGTCCACCGCGATGAAGATCGCATAATACACACCCACGATCTGCAGATTGTCCGACGTATACGTCCCGACATGCTGAACATAATTGATATATTCGGTGACCAGCTGCCACAGCAGAAGCAGGTCCGCCACCGGCGCTAGGGTCGTGAGCAGGATCTGGAACAGCCATACCTGCGGCAGCGCTACCAAACCCAGCTCGCCATATTCGGTATTGAAGGTGATACCGCGATGCTTCCACAGGCATTGCAGGGTGCCATAGGCCCAGCGGAAACGTTGCTTCGCCAGCCCCCCTAACGTGGCAGGGGCCTCGGTCCAGGCCACAGCGACCGGATCGAAATGCACGCGGTATCCTTCGGTCTGGATAAGGATGGTCAGGTCCTGATCTTCGGCCAGCGTGTCGGCAGGAAAGCCGCCCAGCTCCCGCAACACATCGCGCCGCCAGGCGCCCACCGCGCCGGGCACCACCGTCAGCGTGTCCAGCGCCGACAGCGCGCGGCGTTCCAGGTTCTGCGCCACGATATATTCCAGCGCCTGCCAGCGGGTGATCATGTTGATGCGATTGCCGACCTTGGCATTGCCCGCCACCGCGCCGATGCTGGGATCGTTGAACCAGCGCACTAGCCGCGAGATGGTGGTGCTTTCGAACTGGGTGTCGGCATCTAGCGCCACCACTACCAGGCCTTGCGCATTTTCCAGACCCACATTCAGGGCATTGGCCTTGCCGCCATTGGGAATGGAGATCACCCCGACGCGCGGATCGTTCATGAAATGCGATCGGGCGATGTAGGCGGTGTGATCCTTGGAGCCGTCATCGATCACCAGCACGTCAATGTTGGAATAATCGCTAGCCAGTATCCGCTCGACGGTGGTGACGATAACCTTCTCTTCGTTGAAGGCGGGGATCAGCACCGTCACCTTCTGGGCCGCGTCGCCCCCGGCCATGGGCGTGCCTGGACCCTGCGCCTTTTTCCACAGCGCCAGCCCAGCCAGCACGAACAGCCGCGCCACCCCCAGCACGATGGCGCCCAGGAAGCAGTAATAAAGAAACTGCGCCAGATAGCTGATGGTCAGGAACACCGCGCGGTCGGCATAAAGAGATATGGTGAAGGGAAGCGGCGGCATCACCTCATCGCGCTTGAAGCCGCCAAGCTCGGACAACGGCACAAAACTGTATCCCCTGGCCCGCAGGGTATCGATCAGCTGGGGCAACAGCGTCAGGGTCTTGCTGCGGTCGCCGCCGGAATCATGCATCAGGATGACATTGCCGCGCAGGTCGGGATTGGGATTGGTCAGCCCC
>JAPLPI010000071.1 GCA_026400305.1 Alphaproteobacteria bacterium
ATACGCGGTGGTTACGGTATTGTCATGCGGCTCATTCTACTGGGCTTGTGCTTGGCGCTGGCTGGGTGCCTGTCAGGCCCCCTGAGATATCCCCGGCGAGGCAAGTCGATGTGCTTGTGCCGGACGATGGTCTGCGCATCACCGTGGCGGGGGAAAGGGAACGCAGCGGGGGCTTTGTGGTGAACAGCGACGGGCAATGTGCGGCTGGAGCTGCTGGGCGCGGTGCCGGCGGCAGGCCTCAGCCCGGCAGCGTTGAAGGAAAAGCTGCGCCCGCTGCTGGCAGTCGGGTATCTGAAGAATCTGCAGGTTCTGGTTGAACGGGTGGCGCCGCCGCCAGTCTTGCGGCCGTCCCAGCCGGTTCAGTGAAAGTCCCGTGAGGGTGGCAGAACCCTAACATTGCGGGGGTGGCGGTGGACCGCGGAGTACAGCGGCACCGCATCGCCCGGCAGCTGCTTCAGATTGGCGCTGTGGTCGATCCAGGGTATGGGCCATTAGGTGGGTGACACCTTCGGGACTTTTCTGCACCACCCCTTCGGCCAGCAGCCGGCGCGGGCCTGTTCGGCGCTCGTCCTCGGCAAAGACTTTATGCAGGCACTGGGTCGCAGTCCACCGCCGAAAACCGCATCGGCCTGTGCTTCTCCCAATGGCAGAGGCAGCCTGCCCTAGGGTAGATCATAGAGCGCTATAAAATAGCTCAATACCGGGATTTTTTCTGTATCATTCATGTTATGTTCTACAATTCCCCTGCTCTCGGGGGAGGCAGGGCGGGCCACTTGTAGTGAATTTCTCTTAAATTGCATGGCTAAGCATTTACTGCGCGCAACACTGGCATGTTGCGCCGCAACTGGCGTCGTGTTTCGATGCTGGGTAATTCTTATAAGAAACGAACGTTTCCATGGCCTTCCGAAAGGGGGCGGGGAAGACGTGTCTGAATGTACGGTTGGAGTTGAAATGGGTTATCCGCCGAAACAGGGTCTTTACGACCCCGCAAATGAGCATGACGCCTGCGGTGTTGGCTTTGTCGCAAACATAAAGGGCGCACGCTCCCATGAGATCATCGGGCTGGGTCTTCAGCTCCTGATCAACCTGGACCATCGCGGCGCGGTGGGCGCCGATCCTCTGGTCGGCGACGGCGCAGGCATCCTGATCCAAATTCCCGATCCGCTGTTCCGCGAATGGGCCCGGGAGACGGGCGTCAAGCTTCCCGAGCCGGGCAAGTATGCCGTGGCCATGTGTTTCCTGCCGCGCGAAGCCAAGGCGCGCGAGATCGTAGTCAAGCAGTTCGAACATTTCATCAAGCTGGAAGGCCAGAAGCTGCTGGGCTGGCGCGACGTGCCGACCGATCCAGCCGGTCTGGGCAAGACCGTTCTCGACGGCATGCCGCTGATCCGCCAGGCGATCATCGCGGCCGGTCCGCACATCCGCGACCAGGATCAGTTCGAGCGCAAGCTGCTGACCATCAGGAAGCAGACGCAGAACCCGCTGTCCGATCTTGCCAAGAAGCACAAGCTGCCGGCGATCCAGCAGCTCTACATGCCATCGCTGTCCACGCGCACCTTGGTCTATAAGGGCCTGCTGCTGGCGCATGACGTGGGCCGATTCTACCGCGACCTGCAGAACCCGCTGACCGTTTCGGCGGTGGCGCTGGTGCATCAGCGTTTCTACACCAACACTTTCCCTTCTTGGAAGCTGGCACATCCGTACCGCTACATTGCCCATAACGGGGAGATCAACACGGTGCGCGGCAACGTCAACTGGATGAATGCGCGCCGCCGCGGCATGGAATCCGAACTGCTGGGGCCTGATCTCGACAAGATGTGGCCACTGATCCCGCACGGCCAGTCCGACACGGCGTGCCTGGACAATGCGCTGGAACTGCTGGTGGCCGGCGGCTATCCGCTGGCCCATGCCGTGATGATGCTGATTCCCGAAGCCTGGGTCGGCAACAAGAGCATGGATGCCAAGCGCAAGGCCTTCTATGAATATCACGCTGCGCTGATGGAGCCGTGGGACGGCCCCGCCGCGATCGCCTTTACCGATGGCCGCCAGATCGGCGCCACCCTAGACCGCAACGGGCTACGCCCGGCGCGTTATATCGAAACCGAAGATGACCTGGTGATCCTGGCTTCGGAATCGGGCGTGATCCCGGTGCCGGAGGAGAAGATCAAGCGCAAGTGGCGTTTGCAGCCCGGCAAGATGTTGCTGATCGACTTCGAGGAAGGTCGCATCGTTGAGGACGAGGAGATCAAGAAGAAGTTCTCCGCCGCCGAGCCGTATGAAGATTGGCTGAAGGCCGCCCAGTTCAAGCTGGGCGATCTGCCGGACCTGCCCGAAGATCACCGTGCCAAGGCGAACGATCCTTCGCTGCTGCTCGACCAGCAGCAGGCCTTTGGCTATACTCAGGAAGACATTCAGTTCTTCCTGGAACCGATGGCGACCGCGGGCGATGATCCGCTGGGCTCGATGGGTGCGGATACGCCCATCGCGGTGCTGTCGAAGAAGCCGAAGCTGCTCTATAACTACTTCAAGCAGAACTTCGCTCAAGTCACCAATCCGCCGATCGATCCGATCCGCGAAGAACTGGTGATGAGCCTGGTGTCCATGATCGGGCCCCGTCCCAATCTGCTGGGCCGCGATGCTGGCGCGCATAAGCGGCTGGAAGTTCTCCAGCCGGTTCTGACCAACGCCGATGTGGAGAAGATCCGCTCGATTTCTGAACTGGTGGACGGCGCCTTCCGCACCGGCACTATCGATTGCACCTGGCTGGCGTCTGAAGGCGCCGAAGGTCTTTCCAATGCCGTGCAGCGCATCTGCCTGAACGCCACCGATGCGGTGCTGGCGGACAACAACATCCTGATCCTGTCGGACCGCGCCGTCAGCGCCGAACGTATTCCGATCCCTGCCGCGCTGGCGACGGCGGCAGTGCATCACCACCTGGTGCGCCAGGGCCTGCGCATGCAGACCGGGCTGGTCGTGGAAACCGGCGAAGCGCGCGAAGTCCATCATTTCTGCGTGCTGGCCGGCTACGGCGCCGAAGCCATCAATCCCTACCTGGCGTTCGAAACCCTCGAGCAGATCCGGGTGCGCCAGGGCCTGGCTTTCAAGCCTTACGAAGTGAAGAAGAATTACATCAAGGCGATCGGCAAGGGCGTGCTGAAGGTGATGTCCAAGATGGGCATCTCCACCTACCAGTCCTATTGTGGCGCGCAGATCTTCGACGCGGTGGGCCTGTCCACCGACTTTATCGAGAAATACTTCACCGGCACGGCCTCGACCATCGAAGGCATCGGCTTGAAAGAGATCGCCGAGGAATGCGTGCGCCGTCACAGAGACGCGTTCGGAGATAATCCGATCTATCGCAACATGCTGGATGTCGGCGGTGACTATGCCTTCCGCTTGCGCGGCGAAGACCATGCTTGGACACCGGATTCGGTGTCCCGCCTGCAGCATGCTGTCCGCGGCAACAATCCGGCGGAATACGACCTTTTCGCTCAGCAGATCAACGAGCAGTCCGAGCGTCTGCTGACTTTGCGCGGCCTGATGCAGTTCAAGGCCGGCGACGGCGTGCCGCTGGATGAAGTCGAACCTGCCAACGAAATCGTCAAGCGTTTCTCCACCGGCGCGATGAGCTTCGGCTCCATCAGCCGCGAGGCGCACACCACCCTCGCCATCGCCATGAACCGCATCGGCGGCCGCTCCAACACCGGCGAAGGCGGCGAGGAAGCCGACCGCTTCAAGCCGATGGCCAATGGCGATTCCATGCGCTCGGCGATCAAGCAGGTTGCGTCAGGCCGCTTCGGCGTCACTGCCGAATATCTGGTCAATGCCGACGACATCCAGATCAAGATGGCCCAAGGCGCCAAGCCCGGCGAAGGCGGCCAGCTGCCCGGCCACAAGGTCGATGCTAATATCGCCAAGGTGCGCCATTCCACGCCCGGCGTCGGCCTGATCTCGCCGCCGCCGCATCACGACATCTATTCCATCGAAGATCTGGCGCAGCTGATCCGCGACTTGAAGAGCGTCAATCAAAAGGCGCGTATCTCGGTCAAGCTGGTGTCGGAAGTGGGCGTGGGCACGGTCGCGGCCGGCGTCGCCAAGTGCCGTGCCGATCACATCACCATTTCCGGCTTTGAAGGCGGCACCGGCGCATCGCCCCTGACGTCTTTGACTCATGCCGGCAGCCCTTGGGAAATCGGCTTGTCCGAAACCCAGCAGACCCTGGTGCTGAATGGCCTGCGCGGCCGTGTGGCGCTGCAGGTTGATGGCGGTCTGCGCACTGGCCGAGACGTCGCTATCGGCGCGCTTCTGGGCGCCGACGAGTTCGGCTTTGCCACGGCCCCCCTGATCGCCAGTGGCTGCATCATGATGCGCAAGTGCCATCTCAACACCTGCCCGGTGGGTGTCGCCACCCAGGACCCGGTGCTGCGCAAGCGCTTCACCGGCCAGCCCGAGCACGTGATCAACTACTTCTTCTTCGTGGCCGAGGAACTGCGCGTCATCATGGCGAACCTTGGCTTCCGTACCATGAACGAGATGATTGGTCGGGTGGACAAGCTCAACATGAACAAGGCCGTGTCGCACTGGAAGGCCAGGGGCATCGACTTGGGCCGCATTCTCTACAGCGTCACCCCCAAGCCGGGCGTCGCCATCTATCACAAGGAAAAGCAGAATCACGGCCTGGAATCGGCGCTGGATCACGATCTGATCATCGCCGCCAAGTCTTCGATTGAGCATGGCCAGCCGGTGCGGCTGGAGCGCAGTGTGCGCAATGTGGACCGCACCGTCGGCGCCATGCTGTCGGGCGAAGTGGCCCGGCGCCATGGCCATGCCGGCCTGCCCGAGGACACGATCAGCGTGAAGTTCACGGGCACGGTGGGGCAGAGCTTTGGCGCCTTCCTAGCGCGCGGCATTTCCATCGAGCTGACGGGCGATGCCAACGACTATGTCGGCAAGGGCCTGTCGGGTGGGCGCATTGTGGTCAAGCCGCCGGCGGGTCTTTCTCGAGACCCGGCCGAGAACATCATTGTGGGCAACACGGTGCTGTACGGCGCCATCGCCGGCGAAGCCTATTTCCACGGCGTGGCGGGCGAACGCTTTGCCGTGCGCAACTCCGGCGCCATCTGCGTGGTGGAAGGCACCGGCGATCATGGCTGCGAATATATGACGGGCGGCGTGGTGGTAGTGCTGGGCAAGACCGGTCGCAATTTCGCCGCCGGCATGTCGGGCGGCGTTTCCTATGTCCTCGATGAGGAAGGCACTTTCGAAAAACGCTGCAACTTGGCCATGGTAAAGCTGGAAAAGATCGCACCCGCCGAGGGCGGCGATCATCCCGGCCTACCCAAGCAGCGCTCGGTCAGCGTGGCCGATGCGGGCATGGGCGACCTGCTCGCCTTCGACGCGGAACGCCTGCGCATACTGGTGGAACGTCACCTGCTGCACACCGGCAGCGCTCGCGCCAAGCATCTGCTGGACAATTGGGACGCAAGCCTGGCGAAGTTCGTCAAGGTGATGCCGTCCGACTACGCTAAGGCGCTCACCGATATGAAGGCGCGCGCCGCCATTGCTGCGGAATAAGATACATGGGCAAGATCACAGGTTTTCTGGAAATCGAACGCGCCGAGCGCCCTGCTGAAAAGCCGGAAGCGCGTATCAACAACTATAAAGAGTTCGTCCATAACCTGCCGGCGCCGGAAGTCAGCAAGCAGGCGGCGCGCTGCATGGATTGCGGCATTCCCTTTTGCCACAGTGGCTGCCCGGTCAATAACCTGATCCCTGACTGGAACAACCTAGTTTATCGCGACCAGTGGCGCACCGCGTCCGAGAGTCTGCACTCCACTAATAACTTCCCTGAATTCACCGGCCGCATCTGCCCCGCGCCCTGCGAGTCCAGCTGCACCCTGAACATCATCGACAGCTCGGTCACCATCAAGACCATCGAATGCCAGATCGTGGACCGCGCCTGGGAAGAAGGCTGGATCCAGCCGGTCATGGCGCCCAGGAAGACTGGCAAGACCGTGGCGGTGGTGGGCTCCGGCCCTGCCGGCATGGCGGCGGCCCAGCAATTGGCGCGCGCCGGCCACAGCGTTACCCTGTTTGAAAAGGCCGACCGTATTGGCGGCCTGCTGCGGTACGGCATTCCCGACTTCAAGATGGAAAAGAATTTAATCGATCGGCGTATGCGCCAGATGGAAGCCGAAGGCGTGGTGTTCCGCACCAACGTTGAAGTCGGGATCACCGTTTCGATGGATATGCTGCAGGCCGATTATGATGCAGTGGTGCTGTCGGGTGGCGCTGAAGATCCGCGCGACCTACCGGTGGCGGGCCGCGAGATGGACGGCATCCGTTTCGCCATGGATTTTCTGGTGCAGCAGAACAAGCGCGTCGCCGGCGATCCCGAAGCCCAGGCCGCACCGAATGGCACTTTGTCGGCCAAGGGCAAGCATGTGGTGGTGATTGGCGGCGGCGATACCGGTTCGGACTGTGTGGGCACCTCCAACCGCCATGGCGCGGCTTCGGTGATCCAGTTCGAAATCATGCCCCAGCCGCCGGTGAAGGAGAACAAGCAGCTGGTGTGGCCCGATTGGCCCCTGAAGCTGCGCACCTCGTCCTCGCACCAGGAAGGCTGCGAGCGCGACTGGTCGGTGCAGACCAAGCGCGCCATTGGCGAGAACGGCAAAATCACGGCGCTGGAATGTGTCCGCGTGGACTGGCAGCTGGATGACGGCGGCAAGATGAATCTGGTCGAAGTGCCCGGTAGCGAATTCACGCTCAAGGCCGATCTGGTGCTGCTGGCGATGGGCTTTGTCGGCCCGCGCAAGGCCGGCTTGGTCGAACAGTCCGGCGTGGAGTTGGATGCCCGAGGCAACGTCAAGGCGCCGCTGAGCAACTACCAGACCAGCAAGTCCAAGATCTTTGCTTGCGGTGACATGCGCCGCGGCCAGTCGCTGGTGGTGTGGGCGATCCGCGAGGGTCGTCAATGTGCCCGTGGCGTAGACGTGTTCCTGATGGGCAGCTCTGAGCTGCCGCGCTAATTATTTGGTAATCACAATGCCGAGCGGCGCCGCCTTGGCGCTTTCCAGCACCTGAGCCGCCTTGACGATCAAGGAGCTGTGCAGCGCCTGGCGCTTGGAGACAAGCATGGTGGCATCGGCCAGCAGCCGCTTTGTGTCGATGTCTTCGGATTTGCCGCTATGGGTTGCGGTCAGGCCAAAGCCATCAAAGGTTGGGGAAACCGCCTTTATGACCGTTTCGGACGTCTGTTGCCTGCTCACGTTCCAGCCTCGGGGCTATGGTTTCGCGAGGGGGTAATGCAGGAGGCGGGCCAGCGGGACCCCGGTCTTTTCGCCCTTTTTGGTACTAAAACGGGCGATTTTGCATTCACCGGGCGGCCGCCTGGCCACTTAACCGCGGCGGCGGTCCCATTTTGGCGCGCGCCGGGGCGGGCATGGCCGGCCAAAAGACTGACCTTATGAAAAAATAACTTTATAAATCAGTGGCTTAAGGGAAAATATGCCGCAAAATGGCGGCTCCGGGCGCTAGCAGCACATAGGCCCAGATCAAGGCGGACACAGCGTTGGCTATCATGAAGGGCCAAAATTCCAGCTCGGACATGCCCGCCACCAGCGGCACGGTGGCGCGCAGCGGCCCCATGAAACGGCCGATGAAGATCGCCCAGGTGCCCCACTTGTGAAACAGCTGCAACGCCTTCTCGATCTGATTTTCGAAGCGCCGGAAGATCCAGGAATGGACGATCTTGTGGTGATAGTGAAACCCGATCCACCAGGAGATCCAGTCCCCTAGGACCGAACCCAGAACCGCGCCCAGCCAGGCCGGAAACATGCTGATATGGCTGGCTCCGATCACCCCGCCCAACGTTACCAGCAGGATCGTGCCGGGAATGATGAACGAGACGCCGACAAAAGATTCCGAAAAGGCGATGATGAAGGCAATGGGAAATACCCAATAAGGATGGGTCTGGGCGGTGACGGTGACCCAGTCACGCGCGTCATGCATGAGCCAGTGAAAAATACCGAGAAGCACGAATTCGCCTGTTCTTTTTATCGGGCCAGCACGGGGCCCGGTGCCGACATAGCGTTATTGTGCCGGCCGTACCAGTTGTTGGGACACTTGCGACATATTTCTCCCTTACTGGGCGGCTATATCTGCCCCAACCCGTTGAGGGTATATGTTCACTCTGCGTTAAGCTTCACGCTGCTAACCCATTTGACATATTCACTTACCTTGGGCTTTAGGCCCCTTTTGTTACACGGATTGAACGGATGAATATCGATCGCTCCCCCGGTGATTTTGAGCGCACGGCACAGCCCGCGCCCGGACCGGTCGACCGCGCCTGGGCTGGGGTCAAAAGCTGGAGTTCGCGCAATCCGCGGCTGTCGCGGGTGGTGTGGTTCGCGGTCGGGCTGGCGCTTCTGGCGCTTCTGATCTGGGCGATCTATCCGCCCAAGACACAGCCGCGGCAGGGATTTGGCGGCGGCGGCCAGCAAATCCAGCCGGTGGGCGTGGCCAAGGCGACCTCCAGTGACATCAATGTCACCCTCAACGCGCTGGGTACGGTGACGCCGCTGGCCACCGCCACGGTGCGTCCGCAGGTCGGCGGCATGCTGATCAAAATCAATTTTACCGAAGGCCAGATGGTCAAGGCCGGCGACAACTTGGCCCAGATCGATCCGCGACCCTATCAGGCGGCGCTGGACCAGGTGCGCGGCCAGCTCGCGCGCGATGCCGCCACCCTCGCCAATGCCAAGGTGGACCTCGCGCGCTATCAGGCGCTGCTGGCGCAGAACGCGATTTCGCAACAACAAGTGGCGACCCAGGCCGCGACCGTGCAGTCCACGCAAGGCACCGTGGTGTCCGACCAGGCCAATGTGGAAAATGCCCGCATCAACCTGGGCTATACCAACATCGTCTCGCCGGTGTCGGGCCGCGTCGGTTTGCATCTGGTCGATATCGGCAACATCGTTTCCGCCGGCCAGGCCGGCGGCATTGTGGTCGTGACCCAGCTCGATCCCATGTCGGTGCTGTTCACCGTGCCCGAAGACAATGTCGCGGCGATCATGCAGCGCATGAACGGGGGCGCGACCCTGGTGGTCGATGCCTATGACCGCACCCAGACAGCCAAGATCACCAGTGGCACCCTGGCCACGGTGGACAATGTGATCGATCCGTCCACCGGCTCGGTGAAGCTGCGCGCTTTGTTCGACAACAAGGACGCCAAACTGTTCCCCAACCAGTTCGTCAATGTGCGCCTGGTGGTGGACACCTTGCGCAATCAGGTCGTGGTGCCGCTGCCCGCGATCCAGCGCGGTTCGCAAGGCACCTTCGTCTTTTTGGTCTCGCCGGACCTGACGGTGTCGTCGCGCATCGTCAAAACGGGCGTACAGGATAACGGCAAGATCGCGATCACCGAAGGCCTGGCGCCCGGCGACACGATGGTGGTGGAAGGCGCCGACCGCCTGCGCGATGGCGCCACGGTCACCATTCCCAAGAAGCCAGCCACCATCGCGGCGCCGTCCGTCGGCGGCGCTGCGGCGGGTGGCCGCCGCCGCGGCATGAGCCCGGCGGTCATCGCCCGCATCACGGCGGGCTGCACCGACGACATCAAGAAATATTGCTCGACGTCGGAACAGCTCTCGGCCCGCGGACCTGGTGGTCCGGGCGGTGGCGGCGGTGGTTTTGGCGGTGGCGCCGGCGCCGGCGCCGGCCAGGCCAATCCGCAGATGCGGGTCATTCGCTGCCTGACCCGCAATCGCGACGATTTGAGCCGGCAATGCACCTCGGCGTTGCCCCAGGCCAGACGGCGCGACGGCGGTGGCCCCTGATCCCTGGCGGTTAGCCCCATCATGAACCCTTGCGCTCTCTTTATCCGCCGGCCGGTCGCGACTTCGCTGCTGGCGATCGCCATCCTGCTCGTGGGCATGGTCGGCTTCCGCTTCCTGCCGCTCTCGGCGCTGCCGGAAGTGGATTACCCCACCATCCAGGTGCAGGCCTTCTATCCGGGCGCCAGCCCGGACGTGATGGCGACGTCGGTCACGGCGGTGCTGGAGCGCAATTTCGGCCAGATGCCGGGCTTGCGGGAAATGACTTCGGTGTCGTCGGGCGGCCAGTCCGTCGTCACCCTGCAATTCGATCTTTCACTCAGCCTGGACATCGCCGAACAGCAGGTTCAGGCCGCCATCAACCAGGGCAGCAGCCTGCTGCCGGCGCTGCCGCAGCCGCCCATCTATCGCAAGGTCAATCCGGCTGACGCGCCGGTGATGACCCTGGCGCTGCATTCCAGCACCATGCCGATCACCCAGGTGCAGGAAATCGCCGATACCCGCATTGCCCAGAAGATTTCCCAGTTGCCCGGCGTCGGCGTGGTGTCGATGCCCGGTGCGCCGCGCCCCGCCATCCGCGTCCAGGCCAATCTGCAGCAGCTTTCGGCCCATGGCCTGAACATCGACGACCTGCGCACCACCATCTCGAACAACAATTCCAACGCCGCCAAGGGCCAGTTCGACGAGGGCAGCCAGTCCTATACCATCAACGCCAACGACCAGTTGCGCACCGCCGACGAATATCGCCGCATCGTCGTCACCTACAAGAACGGCGCCCCGGTCTATCTTTCCGATGTCGCCGATGTGATCGAAAGCGCCGAGAACAACCGGCTGGGAAGCTGGGCGGGCCTGACCGGCGGCCGGGGCACAATTCCGGCGGTGCTGATCAATGTGCAGCGCCAGCCGCTGGCCAACGTCATCGGCGTGGTGGATGCGATCAAGGAGCTGGTGCCCCAGATCCGCGCCGACTTGCCGCCTTCGCTGTCGCTGGACATTCTCACCGACCGCACCGACGCCATCCGCGCCTCGGTCGAGGACACCGAAGTAGAGCTGGTGCTGGCGGTGGTGCTGGTGGTGCTGGTGATCTTCGTCTTCCTGCGCAACCTGCCGGCCACCATCATTCCCGGCCTGTCGGTGCCGCTGTCCATCATCGGCACCTTCGCGGTGATGTACCTGCTGGAATTCTCGCTCAACAATTTGTCGCTGATGGCGCTCACCATTTCGGCCGGATTCGTGGTCGACGACGCCATTGTGATGATCGAGAATATCTCGCGCTATATCGAAAAGGGCGAGACGCCCTACGACGCCGCCATGAAGGGCGCCGGCGAAATCGGCTTCACCATCGTGTCGCTGACCGTGTCGCTGATCGCGGTGCTGA